>QOPC01000009.1 GCA_003331545.1 SAR86 cluster bacterium | reverse complement strand
CAAAAATTACAGGAACACCAAGATCCTTCATAATTTGAAAGTTCAGCATATCAACAACTAAATTATTGTATCCATATGAGTTTCCTCTTTCGCAAAGAATAATATTTTTATTTCCCGCCTGAATACACTTCTCGATGACATTCTTCATCTCTATGGCAGATAAAAACTGAGGTTTTTTGAATTGAATTATCCTTTGAGTGTTTGCAGCAGCTGCAACTAAGTCAGTTTGCCTGCATAAAAAGGCAGGAATTTGTATTACATCGCTTACTTTGGAAACCGGTTCTGCTTGAGATGGTTCATGAATGTCTGTAACAATTGGGACATCGAACTCAGATTTAACTTTTTCAAGCATTCTGAGGCCTTCTTCAAGTCCAGGACCCCTGTAAGATGCAATCGAGCTTCTATTTGCTTTGTCATACGATCCCTTAAAGATCCAATTAATCTTAAGTCTAGAAGTTGTTTCTGCAAATTTTTCTGCAACTTTCATCACAACAGAATCTGACTCCAAAACATTTACACCACCCATCAGAGTCATAGATTCCTGATTGCCAATTTTAAAATTATTAAGTGATAAATCGCTCATCTTTTTATCTTAATGGCTTTTGCAATAAAATCATTAAAAATTGGATGGCCATCTCTGGGGTTAGAGGTAAATTCTGGATGAAATTGACATCCAAAAAACCATGGATGTTTTCTAATTTCTACTATTTCAGCTAAATTGCCATCGAGTGAAGTTCCAACAATATCCATACCGCCAGTGATAAGTCCTTCTTTGAACTTAGGATTTACTTCATATCTATGACGGTGTCTTTCAGTGATAGTCAATTTTTTATATAGCTTATGTGACATTGAAGATTTTTTTACCAGGCATTCCTGCCCACCAAGTCTCATTGTTCCTCCTAAATCTGAATCCTCAGTTCTATGCTCCATTTTTCCAGATGAATCCTTCCATTCTGTAACTAGCCCAATAACTGGATATTTGGTTTTTTGATTAAATTCAGTACTGTTTGCATTTTTAAGATGTAAAACATTTCTTGAAAATTCAATTATGGCAATTTGCATTCCTAAACAGATTCCAAAATATGGTAGTTTGTTTTCTCTTGCATATTTGCAAGCATTAATCATCCCCTCAATACCTCTGCTGCCAAAACCACCAGGAATTAAAATTGCTTGATAAGATTTTAAAGTTTTAGCAACATTAGCTTTAGTTATCTTTGCTGCATCTATCATATTAATTTCAACCTCGGCTAAATTTATGATGCCAGCATGATCAAGTGCTTCATTTAAAGATTTATAAGAATCTTTTAAGTCAATGTATTTTCCAACAACTGCTATGGAAACCTTTTTCTTTGGATTTAATTTTGCGTCAACTACTCTTTTCCAATCATTTAATCTTGGAGATCTAATCTTTAACAAGTTTAATTTTCTTAAAAGGATTTTATCCACTCTCTGTCCGTATAAAAGAAGTGGAATAGAATAAACAGTTTCAGCATCATGCATAGAAATAACACTATTTGGATCTACAGAACAAAATAATGCTATTTTTTTCTTTTCATCTTTTGGTAACTCTTTTTCCAGTCTGCATATTAGGAGATCTGGTTGCAATCCTAAAGATCTAAGTTCTTTAACAGAGTGTTGTGTCGGTTTAGTTTTAAGCTCTTCAGATACCTGAATATATGGCACCAAAGTAAGATGAGCCAAAGCAGTCGAAGTAGATGGAAGCTCAAGCATCATCTGTCTTATGGCTTCGATAAAAGGCTGGCTTTCTATGTCACCGACAGTTCCACCGATTTCCACAATTGCAATATCAGCGCCTTTAGCACCCAGTTTAATGCGACGCTTAATTTCATCAGTTATGTGTGGAATAACCTGAACAGTGCCTCCAAGATAGTCCCCCCTTCTTTCATTTTGAATGACCTGTTCATAAACTTTTCCAGCTGTAAAATTATTTTTTTTACTGGCCTGAAACCTTACAAATCTCTCATAGTGACCGAGATCCAGATCGGTTTCTGTTCCATCATTTGTTACAAATACCTCTCCATGCTGAAATGGACTCATCGTGCCTGGATCAACATTAATGTATGGATCTAATTTATTCAGCGAAACTTTAAGGCCTCTAGCTTCAAAAAGAGCGCCAATTGAAGCTGCAGCAATACCTTTTCCAATAGAAGAGACAACGCCGCCGGTTATAAAAATGTACTTTGTTTGAGCCATCAGTTTTTAGCCTATGATGGGAATACAGAATATCAGATTATTGAGGTAATAAGAACTAACTTAAGCTGTTTCTTCAAACAAAGGTCTTGATAGATCTGCCCAATCTATGTGAGCATCGCTTTGAGCCGATGCATATTCCAAAATCCCTAAGTCCTCAAACTTTTCTTTAACAGAATCTCTAAGGAGTCCAATTCTCCTTAGATTTGGCATTACTCTTGAAAAAAGAAGCTTTTGAAAAAGTTGAGTAATATCTGAGCTAAGTTGAAATTGCCTCGCCTCTTCAGCATCCATGCCAAAATGTTCGAATACTTCCATAGAAACAAGCCTTTCTCTGCTTAACCAACAGGCTTCATATGCAAATTGAGCGCGGTCTTCTTTTTCTTGCTCAGTTAAAGTATCAACAAATTCTTCTAAATAATTAATCCCAAAGGTAACATGTCTTGCCTCATCTCTAATAATTAAACCAAGCATATCCCTAAATACTGGATCTTTTGTAAGATCTCTAGAAGCTTGGAATGCAGCTAATGCCAGTCCTTCAATAATAACTTGCATGCCAATAAATTTAAGATCCCATCTTGGATCAGTAAGAATTTTATCCAAGATTGATTTCAGAGCATTTCCAATTGGATACATCATTTTTGTTCTTGTTTGTATATATTTGTTGAAAGCCTCTACATGCCTGGCTTCATCAAAAGTTTGCGATGCAGCATAGAGCTTTGCATTAAATGTTGGAGCACATGAAGTTAATTGAGAAGCAACAAGAAGAGCTCCCTGCTCCCCATGAAGAAATTGGCTTTGACTCCAAGCCAACCTGTGATTTAAAAATTCAACTTTTTTATTATCAGAAAGTTTTTGATATGGGGCATAATCATCCCAAAATATTGGTTCTGGTTCAGTGAGAGGCTTAAAGGGCCTTGACCAATCTATATCTAGCTCAACGTTCCAATTTAGCTCTTTGCCAAGTTCATATAGCTTCTTAATTCTATTGTCCTGAACAGTGTAATCCCAATTATATGCTCCGGATAATGGTGTATTAAAGATTTCCGCAATATCATCAGCAACTCCTTCTGTCATATACGGAGGTAAATCTTCCTCTAATTGAATCTCTCTAGGATTATTGTCTGTATATTGAATTTTCATATATTTAGATATTGCCGTTTAACTCTTTGACTCATTTTGGTCATAAGTTCATAAGAAATCAAATTATTTTTTTGAGTATTTTCTATAATTGATAACTCTGGAGACCATAATTCACACCAGTCCCCAATTTTACAATCTGGGATATCTGTAACGTCAATTGAAATTAAATCCATACTTACTCTTCCTAAGATATTAGACAAATGACCATTAACCAATGCAGAAGTTCCATCTATTGCAGTTTGCGGAAAACCATCTGCATAACCACAATAAACAATTGCAATTTTGGATTTTTTTTCAGTTTTTACTCGTCCACCATACCCAATCCTCTCATTAGCATTCAGCGACTGGATAGATATTATTTGACTTCTAAATGTCATAGCAGTTTTTAGTTCAGGAAAATCTATTCCACCATAAATTGCGATTCCAGATCTAACCCAATCAAATGAATAGTTTGGAAAATTAAAAATGCCTGCGGAATTGAGCACACTTCTATTCATTTTTTTTGAGATTTTTTTATATGCTGAATTAAAATTTTTAAATTGAACATCGTTTAATTCATCTCCTGGATTATCAGCGCAAGCCAAATGAGTCATTAGAACATTCTGCTCTTTGAAAAATGATTTAAATTGATCAATCTCATCTAGCCCAATTCCAAGTCTATTCATTCCAGTATTTAACTTAATCCAGAAAATAAGCTCATCTTGATATTGCTTGGCTAAAGGTAATTGGGTAAGTGAATGAATAACTGTCCAAATTTCATGTTGCTTTAATGAATCATAAGCATCAGATGAATAAACTCCTTGCATAGCTAAAATTGGTTTTGAAGAAATGTCCCTAATTTTTAAAGCTTCCTCTAATCTGACTACACCATAACCATCTACAAAACCATCTAGGGCCTGAGCTGACTTTTCGAGATCATGGCCATAAGCATTACTTTTGATAATGCCCATGAACTTAGAGTCTTTAGGTAAGTTTTTTTTAATAACTTGAATATTATTCCTAACCAGCTCATAGTCAATTACAAGCTCAGAATTTGGCTCAATCATTGTATTGAGTCGTAATAACTATCGACGGCAAAATCCTCAAATCTTGTGAATTCTTTTAAGAATGTAAGATTTACTTTTCCGATAGGTCCGTTTCTTTGTTTTCCAATGATGATCTCAGCCTTATTACCTTCCTCAGAGTCCTCATTGTATACCTCGTCCCTGTAGATAAATAAGATAACATCTGCATCTTGCTCAATTGCACCAGAATCTCTTAGATCAGCCATTATAGGTCTCTTGTTTGGCCTTTGTTCTACGGCTCGATTAAGCTGAGACAATGCTACTACTGGAACTTTTAGTTCTTTTGCAAGCATTTTTAATGATCTCGAAATTTCAGAAATTTGGTTTACTCTATTCTCTTGTGAAGCGGGTAATTGCATGAGTTGAAGGTAATCTACCACTATTAAAGATAATCCATTTGGTTCTTGTCTATCAATTCTTCTTGCTCTAGCCCTTAATTCCATAGGTGATAACAAAGAGCTGTCATCAATATAAAGAGGTAAATCTTTTAGCTTTGAAGATGACTCCATAAACTTTTTGAGCTCGCCTTGGTTCATAGAAGCAGATCTAACTTTTTGTTGGTCAATCTTTGCATTGCTTGCAAGCAATCTTGTTGTTAAAGATTCAGCTGGCATTTCTAGGCTAAACATCAGAACACCTCCAGAGATATCTTTATTTAACAAAAAATTTTCTACAATGTTCATGCTCAATGCGGTTTTGCCCATGCTTGGTCTTGCTGCAACAATAATAAGATCACCGGCCTGAAGCCCTTGTAATCGAGAATCAAGATCTTTATAGCCTGTTGAAGATCCTAGAAGAGATGAGCCATTCTTTGCAATTTCATTCATGCGTTCAATCGACTGAGGTATTAATTCATCTAATTTTTGTATATTGTTAGAAGTTCTGCTGGCTTCGTCATTTAATGAAAAGATTTTGGTCTCAGCCTCATCAAGTAATTCGGCAGCATCTTTACCTTGCGGGTTAATGATAAGCTCAGAAATTTCAGAATTAATTTTCATCAATCGTCTTGAAATTGATTTTTGTCTTACCATTCCTGCGTAGGCTTCCAAATTTGCTGCAGAAGGACTGGATGATGCAAGATCGATTAAATAATTTTTTCCACCTGCTCTAGTAAGAAGATTTTTACTATCTAGCCGATCAGAAACTGTTAGCGGATCAAGAGGCTTATTAGAATTAACAAGCTCTCCCATGGATTGAAAGATATTTTGATGGTCTTGGCCTTCAAAATCTGAAAATTCTATAATTTCACTTACAGCATCAAAACGCTCTGTTTCAAGCATTAGACCGCCAAGAATAGCCCTCTCAAGCTCTCTTACTTGCTCTGTATTTTCTATAGAATTACTAGACATAAATATGATTTTTACATCATATTATTAAGATAACAACTACTCAGGTTGAACAGACACTTCAACGACACATGAAACCTCAGGATGAAATAGTAAAGTGATTGAATAATCACCAAGTTCTTTTAAGGGACCATCAGGAAGTTGAACAAAGCTTTTATCAATATCGTGCTCTAATTCATTGAAAGCATCTGAGATCTCTCTAGTGCCTACAGACCCATAGAGTGCGCCTTCTTCAGTCACCTGAACTTTTATGAGTGCTTTAGCACCTGATACAGCATCTGCTTTACCTTGTGCATTTGCAATTTCATCTTCTGATGCAGCAGCTAACTCAGCTTTCTTGCTTTCAACATATTTAAGATTATCCTCGGAGGCAAACATTGCTTTCTTTTTGGGAATAAGAAAATTTCTTGCATATCCTGAACTCACCTCAACAACATCACCAATTTCTCCCAATTTTAGTATTTTATCTGTAAGTATAATTTTCATAATTTATCTGTGTGAATCTGTGTATGGTAGCAAAGCTAAAAAACGAGCAATCTTAACTGCTTTTGTTAATTTTCTTTGCTCAGCAGCTGTAATATTTGAAACTCTTGCAGGAATAATTTTTCCTGTCTCAGTAATGTATCTCTTAAGAAGATCAACATTTTTATAATTAAAATTATTTTTACTAGACTTAATCATTTTTCACCGTCCTTTGATTCTTGGCTTGCATCACTTGATTCAATGCTGGAATTATTGTCTGATTCTGATTTAGCAGATTTTGGTTTCTCCGATTTTTGCTCGTCATCTTGTGCTGATCTTTTTAATTCTTTTGACTCTAAAAGCAATAAAGAGTCTTCGAGAGAGGGTTTATCAACTTTTAAAAGAAGATGGCGAATTACAGAAGTGTCATATTTTAACTTTGATTCAATTTCTATTGCAGCTTCGGATGGACCTTCTATTTGAAAGATGGCGTAATGACCTTTATTGTGATTAATTATGCTGTAGGCTAGTTGTCTTCGACCAATGTTCTCAATTTTGTTGATCTTAAATTTGATATCAGTAAGAGTTTTTTCAAACTTTGACTGGAAATCGTCAAACTTAGAAGAAAGATCTGGATTAAGTATTAAAATTAATTCGTAATTGTTCATATTATTCCTTATGGGTTAATAGATTTTTTGAACAGCAAAAAACCAAGGAGCGTGAATTCTATGCCAAATACATCCAGCAATCAATAATTATTTTTGAAGAAGCCAAATACCTTATCAAATAAAGTTTTGCTATTTTCCAGAGTATAGCCTTGATTGATTTGATCAAATCCAAAGCCCACTAGGCCTAATGAAGTTGCATATATAGGATTTTTTAAAACGGATTCCATGCCATTGAATTTTTCTGGAATTCCTAATCTGACACTTGTTTGGAATATAGATTCGGCTAAAGCTACTGCTCCTTCCATTTTTGAAGTTCCTCCGGTAAGAACAATTCCAGCTGGAATTTTGCTTTCAAAGCCATTACGTTTAATTTCTGCTTTTACTAAGTCAAATAGTTCAACATACCTAGGCTCGATAATTTCAGCTAAGGATCGTCTGGACAAGTCTTCAGGAGGCCTGCCTCCCACACGCATTACTTCTAAAGTTTCACCATCTTGAGTGAGCTCGGCTGCTGCACAACCATGCTTTTGCTTTATGTCCTCTGCCTGAGCGGTAGGAGTTCTCAAGGCCACGGCTATATCACTGGTTACTTGATCTCCAGCTATTGGGATAACTCCAGTAAATGATATTGATCCAGAATTAAATACAGCAATATCGGTAGTGCCTCCTCCAATATCTACCAGGCAAACTCCAAGCTCTTTTTCATCCTCAGATAGAACGGAATAAGAGCTAGCAAGCTGCTCCAATACAAAACCATCTACTCCTATTCCACAACGCTTGACACATTTTTCAATATTCTGAATAGCATTATTTGCACAAGTAACCAGATGAACATGAGACTCCAATCTAACTCCAGACATGCCAAGTGGTTCTCTAATAGAATCTTGATTATCGATGACATATTCTTGAGGGAGCACATGCAGAACTCTTTGATCAGATGGAATTGCTACAGCTTGGGCAGCTTCAATCACTCTATCTATATCACTTGCTTCAACTTCCTTGTCTTTAATTCCAACTATTCCATGAGAATTTAAACTTCTTATATGATTGCCCGCAATGCCAACATAAACATTTTTGATTTTGCCTTCAAAGGATTCTTGAGCCTGATCAATTGATTTTTGAATTGCGTCTGTGGTTGCGTCAATATTAACAACCACACCTTTTTTTAATCCACTTGATGGATAGGATCCCATCGAAATAACTTCAACAGAATATTGGTCAATGTACTTGCCAATAACACAAACAACCTTAGATGTTCCAATATCTAATCCGACAACAAAGTCAGAATCTTTTGACCCATTATTTGCCATAATTTAAAGCTGCTCCATTTTTATATCTTAAATCAATAATACTAGGAGTTAAGTTTTTTTCGAAAATATATTTTAAAGACAATGAAAATTTTTCAAGCAAAACCTGAGAAAGCTCTCCGCCTAAGTTTACTCGAAGATTGGTTTCAGTATGAAAAAACCATCCTTCGGATTCATTGAAAGTTACTGAATAAATTTTTAAATTATAGCTTTTTGTCAATGCGTAAAACTGGTCTTCAAATTGCAACCATTGATTGACTAACTCAATTGGCATATCTAAGTGCAATAAATTAGTATACTCAGCAAAATACAAAAACTTGGTTAGATTACTATCTAAGTAAAATTTATCTCGCCATATATATTTTGGTGTCTTAGCTTTGATAAATATTTCAACGGATTTGAACATTTGCCTTTTAATCAAGAAAGAATCAATCCAGTTTTGATCAGTTAGAAATTCTGATAAGTTTTCGTTTAAGAGATGATTAGGTAAATTTGATATTAGTTCATGCTCTTGTTTTAAAATAGGTGGTTTCTCAAAAACTATAACTACTTTTTTTTCTTTGCTAGAAGAACAGCCAATAAAAATTGGTAGCAAGATAGAAATTAAAAGGACTGTTCTACTTAGTGTTGATAATTTCATTAACAAGATCATTGTATGAAAGCCCAATGGACTCCGCAGACTTTGGAAATAAGCTATGAGAAGTCATTCCTGGAACTGTATTTACCTCAAGCACGTAAAAATTATTATTTTTGTCTTGCAATAAATCGACCCTTAGCCAACCCCTGCAGCCCATAACATCCATCGTCTTCAAACAAATCTCTTCAAGCTCATTTTTTTTATCATTAGGAAGAATGAATTCAAGAAGTTGAGTGTCTTTATTGACATATTTTGCATTAAAGTTATAAAAGGATTCAGAAGTTCTGATTTCAACAGCAGGCAAGCATCTCCCATTAAGAATTGGAACTGTCAATTCCTTAAAATCTACATTTTCTTCAAAAATAAATGCCCTGCTGGAATTTATGCAACTTTCAATAGCTAATTCTAAGTCTTTATTATTAGATATTTTGAAAACATCAATGCTGGACCCATCCTCTGCAGGCTTTAAAAAAAGTTCTTTAAATGGTCTAAGGAGATCAAAAAAGTCGTCCTCCAAATTTCTTTGCATCGCGATTAATGATGAAACGTTTATCCATTTTGGAGTAGGAATATTATTTTTCTTCAAAAGATTTTTGCAGGTGTTTTTGTTCCAGGTATTCATGCAAGCCTTATGATCACTTCCTGAAAATAGAACTCTCTTTTGTTGAAGGATTTTCTGTAATTCTCCTGATTCACCGTCCGCACCATGAAGAGCAATAAAAATAAAATCCTCTTGTGAGAATTGCTCAATGAAAAAATTTTTTGGATAGTCAATAAGTTGAACTTCGTATCCCAAGGCTTTTAAGGAATGATATATATCTTTTCCACTCTCAAGCGAAACTTCACGCTCAGAAGATTGCCCACCATATAAAACTGTAATTTTTTTTATTGCCACTTTTTTTTAATCTCATTATTCAACCTGGAGATTGTTCCTGCGCCTTGGGTAATTACAATTGAAAAGTCATTATAATTTTCTTGAAGCCATTCCATAGGATCTCTGCTTCCAATGTAGTGAACATTTTTATTATTTTTTAAGATCTGTGCAGCAAGCTTTTTTGTCGTAATGCCTTTAATAGGTTTTTCACTTGCCGGGTATATATCTAATAAAAGAAGAAAGTCTGCTGTGGATAGCACTTTTACAAAGTCTTCAAAAAGTTGTTGAGTTCTAGTGAATCTATGAGGTTCGAAAATCATGCAAAACTTTTGGCGAGGAAATTTTTCTTTGGTTGCCAAAATCGTAGATAAAATTTCAGCAGGATGATGGCCATAATCATCTATCAGTACATGAGGTTGATCTTTGAAATAAAGTTTTGAAAGCTCAAATCTTCTGCCAACTCCCTGAAAATCAAGCAATCCCTTAGAAATATTCTTTACAGAGATATTTTCTTCTATTGCAACACATATAGCAGCAGTAACATTATATAAATTATGTCTACCGCTTAAATTAGTAGAAAACTTATAGTTTCTTTTTTTAGTATGGTCTGTCAATTGAAATTTTTGAACACCATTGATCAGCTTGATATCATTTATTTGAAATCTGTTTTTTTTATTAAAGCCAAATGTAATTTGTTTTCTGTGAATATCTCTAGAAATTTTACGAATGTTCACATCATCTAAATTAAGAAGAATATAGCCATAAAAAGGTAAATTTTCTGCAAAACTTACAAAAGATTGATTTAATTTTTCCTGATCTAAATCATAAAAACTTAGATGATCATTATCGATGTTGGTGACCACTGCAACATCAGGCTGAAGATGCAAAAATGAACCATCGCTTTCATCTGCTTCTACAATAATATAATTACCATCTCCAAGGTTAGAGCTTCTCCCAATACTCAGCACCTGGCCACCGACTACATAAGTCGGGCTTAAATTTGCTGCATTAAAAATACTGGCAATTATACTTGTTGTTGATGTCTTGCCATGGCTGCCAGCGATTGCAATACTCCTATATGGTCTCATCAGAGTTCCAAGCATCTCTGCTCTTGGAATAATTGTTAATCCAGATTCATTGGCATACGCGAGCTCAGGATTTTTCTTAGATATTGCAGATGAAGCAACAACTAAATCTGCATTTTTAATAAGCTTAGGCACATGGCCAATTTGTACTTTAGCGCCTAGTTTTTTTAATTCCTTTAGCTCGTCTGTAATTGCAAGATCTGAGCCTGTAACTTTAAAGCCACGTTTTTGCAAAATAGTTGCAACTCCGATCATTCCGGAACCACCAATGCCAATCATATGAATTTTTTTAAACTTTTGAAATCCTAGAGAACCCATGTATTTATTAAAATTTTAGAATTGAACTTAACATTCTTCTGGCAGCTTGGAAATGATCCAAGTTACTCTCTTTGTTAGACCATTGAGCATATTCTCTAGTCTCAATAATAATTTTTAGTTTTTTAGATAGTAATTCCATAGATTCAGACTCCTCATGCACCAACCCCATTCCTAAATCTACAATATTGATTGCATTTAAAAGCTGATGATTATCTATGGCTGATGGCAGCGGAATCATCACAGATCCCCTTTTTAAACTAATAGCCTCTGATAGTGATAATGCGCCAGCCCTAGAAATAATAAAATCTGACCACACAATTGAATCTTGCGGTAAATCGTAAAATTCCTTTACCTCGACAGAGATATGATTTGAATACAATTCTTTTACTCCTGAGGATTTTCCGTTTCCAGACTGATGCCTTACCTCTAGGGGGATTTCTAGAGCATTTAAGGCTAATGGTATATTTTGATTAATAAATTTAGAACCTTGACTACCGCCAGTAATATATATTCTCAAAGGCTCTTGCTTTGGATTCATCGAAGAATTTTTATTTAATTTATTTATGGGATTTCCAACAAGCATCATTTTTTTTGTAACTTGGTCATTAATTGAAAATCCTAAAAAAATTAATTTTGAAAATTTCATTAATGCCTTATTAGAAGTTCCCATAATTGCATTTTGCTCATGTAAGAAAAGAGGTTTTCTACATATCCAGGCTGATAAACCTACTGGCAAGGAGATATATCCTCCAAAGCACACAATGTATTCAATATTATTTTTTTGTATGTGATAAATACTTTTAAAAATTGAAATGATTAAACCGCATAGGGAAATGATTTTTAAAAAAAAATTCTTTCCTCTAAACCCTTTCATGGGAATAGTTAAAAGCTTTATATCCTTAGGAACAACCCTATTTTCTATACCGTTTTTTGCTCCTATCCAGATGACCTCATGATTGTTTTTAATACATTCTTTAGCAAACTCTAATGCCGGAAAAACATGTCCTCCGGTTCCTGCTGCGGAAATTAAGAATTTCATTACTTTATTATTTTATTTTCAAAATTAATTCTCAAAACCATGCCCATTAAAAACATGAATAAAATTAGACTTGATCCCCCATAGCTTATAAAAGGCAGTGTTAAACCTTTTGTAGGCAAGATTCCAAGATTCACTCCTATATTAAATACTACTTGAATTGCTATTAAAATTCCTGCACCAAAGGCAAGCAATCCTTGAAATAATTTACCTAGCTCAAGTGCTTTAATGGATGTTACAAGAATCCCAAAAATTAATAAGGCAAAGAGAAAAATTACTATCAATCCTCCAATCAATCCAAACTCTTCGACTATTACCGCAAAAATAAAATCAGTATGTGGTTCTGGGAGGTACAAATTTTTTTGCAAGCTATTCCCTAAGCCGACGCCAAACCACTCACCCCTTCCAATTCCAAGCAGAGCATTTGATAGTTGCCATCCAGGTCCATAAAAATTCTCAAATGGTTCAGTAAATGAAATAAATCTTATATATCTATATGGCTCTAGATAGATAGCAATAGCAGCCAAACTACCCATTAGTGAGATTAATAAAGAAAATTGGAAAAATGAAATTCCTGCAAAAAATAATACAGCAATTACCAAAGCCCCTATTACCAATGTTGATCCAAGATCAGGTTGGGACATAATAAGAAGCCCAAAAAAAGCCAGTACAATTAAGGGTCTAAAAAAGCCCAATGAAGTATTAATTTCACTCAATCTTCTAACACAGTATCCAGCAATATAAATTACTAAAGCTAACTTACTTACTTCAGAGGGCTGAATATTGATTGGCCCAACTCTAATCCACCTTAAACTTCCATTGACTTCTGTGCCCACTCCTGGAAAAAAAAGAGCGACAAGCAATAGAAAAGAACCCATCAAAATAACCCAATCAAATGTAAGAAATAAATTTGAAGGAATACTTAAAGCAACTATTGTTGCAACAATACCGATAATGAAAAAAATTATCTGTCTTGATGCAAAATGAAAAGGAGAGCCATAAATATCCTCTGAGACATAGACACTTGAAGATGCAACCATCACAACACCAATGAACAGCAAACACAGGTATGGAAGAATAATGAATATATTTGCTCGGTCAATCATATAAATTCATTACTAATTTTATAAAATGCTCTCCACGTTCTTCAAAATTTTTATAATCTTGGCCGCTTGGATGACCTGGTGAAAATAGTATGGTTGTTTGGCGATCATAAACTTCTTTAAAAATAGACTTCATTACCAAAGATAGATCTTGATTGTGGAATAGTATTTTTTCTGGGTGAGATACTTTCTCTGATATCTCTTTAGTATGTTTACCAAAGATATAGACCTTTGTCGGGCCGGAAATTTCACAAACATTATATTGCTCTTTATCAGGGTCTCCGCAAAGAATTAGTATATAAGGTTCGGATGTTTGATTTAACGCAAATTTTAATGCAGCCAAATTAGTTGCCTTAGAGTCATTGATAAATATGAGTTGATCATGCTTCAAAACATGCTGATATCTATGTGGCAAATGTGATAGTTTAATATTCATAACCGCTCTTTGATCTCTGTCAGTAATTATGGACCACAATTTCTTAGGATCTGATTCTTCGGTAGCTATTTTTGATTCCCTAATTCTATTCTTTACCTTTGTATACTCTGAAAAACTTCCATGATAATCAATATGATCGGGTGCGATATTTAAGAGTACTCCAAAATCTAACTTTATTTCCTTTACCTTCTCTAGCTGAAAGCTAGAAAGCTCAATAATCGAATATGAGCACAAATTAATCTTATCTAATACTGGATTTCCAATATTGCCAACGAGTTGAGAATTCTCTAAAAGCTGATGCAAATGATAACAGCAGGTACTCTTTCCGTTTGTACCGGTGATTCCGATCTTATAAGAATTGTCTTCTCGAAAAAAAATATCTATATCCGTTAAATATGGAATGTCGTCAAACTCTCCCTTTGAAAAAATTTTTTGAATGTTGATTCCTGGACTCATATAGATCATTTCATAAGATTCTAATTTTTTTCGATCAGGTAATGTTTTGATGATATTTGGTCTTATTACATTTGCATCATAAATTTCGAAAGCTATATTTTTTTTCTTTAAATATCTTTCAAAAGATTGGCCTGTAACTCCATAACCAAAAATAAGAGATTTCATTAAGTGTTATCTTAACTTTAGGGTTGCAAGTGCAAATAAAACTAGAACAAAAGTTATAATCCAAAATCGAACAATGACCTTTGGTTCGGCCCAGCCCTTCAATTCAAAATGATGATGAATGGGTGCCATTAAAAAAACCCTTTTACCTCTTAATTTATATGAACCCACTTGAATAATAACGCTCAAAGTTTCCATCACAAAAACTCCGGCCATAATAGCAAAAACTACCTCATGGCGAATTAAAACTGCTAGAGTGCCTAAAATGCCTCCAAGCGTTAATGATCCTAGGTCACCCATAAAAATCTGCGCAGGGTATGTGTTGTACCAGAGAAAACCTATTCCTGCTCCAATCAATGCTCCACAAAAAACAATTAACTCCCCACTAAGAGGATTAAATGGAATAAATAAATAGTCGGATATAATTAAGTTTCCAGATGCGTATGCAATAAGACCCAAACCTGCAGCTATTATGACTGCAGGAAGAATTGCAAGTCCATCTAGACCGTCCGTAAGATTCACTGCATTAGACGAACCCATAATTACAAAAATACTTATAAGCAAGAAAATAAAAGGTGAAATTAAAAATATATACTCTTTGTTAAAAGGCAAAATAAAAATTTGTTCATTTCCATCAGGAGAAACCTGCAGCATAAATAACATTGCTATCAAAGCAAAAATAAATTGCAATATGAGCTTATACTTCCCTTTTAAGCCTTTTGAATTTTTCTCCTTAATTTTCAACCAATCATCAAGAAACCCTATGAGGCTAAAAGAGATAGTAATAAAGATTAAAATCCATATGTATGGATTTTTAAAATCTGACCAAAGCAATGTTGAGACAATCAATGAGAAGATAATAATCAAACCTCCCATAGTTGGAGTTCCAGATTTTACCTGGTGTGATTCAGGTCCATCTCTCCTAATCGATTGTGAGAACTGAATATTTGATAAGAATTTGATTAAAGTTGGACCAAGAACAATCGATAACATTAGCGCTGTGAGTGTTCCGCCAATAGTTCTAACAGTTAAGTAACGCAGGACATCGAAGCCAGAATCATATGCCATTAACCAAGTGCCAAGTAATTCGATCATATTATTTCCATAACTCTAGAATTTCTTCCATCCGCATTGATCTGGAGCCCTTGATTAATATTTTTTCTTTTCCAACTAGATTTTTTTTTAAGAAATCCATCAACTCTGTTTTTTTGTTAAAGAAAAAGGCATTATCACCATATGCAAATACTGCATGACGGATTAAGTCTCCATATCCAAGTAAACAATCTACTCCATGTATTTTGGCATAGTCTCCAACACCAATGTGCAGTTTTTTTCTGAACCTGCCAAGCTCTGCCATATCTCCAAGAATTGCAATCTTTCTTCCCTTAAATTGACATAAAACATCTATTGCAGCTTTCATAGAATCAGGATTAGCATTGTATGTGTCATCGATAACCTGCGATTGTTTTACCCATGTTTTAAGATCTAAGCGTTGTGGGGCGTTCTGAAGACCATTCATACCATTTAAAAATTCTTCTATGCTTAGCTTAGAAGTATGTATTGCTGCAAAAGAAGCAAGAATATTTAGCACATTATGCATTCCTATAAGTCTGGTTTTTACAGGAATTCTTTTTTTGAGGTGCCTAGATTCGATAAAAAAAGACAGGCCATTTTTTGACATCTTTATTTTAGTTGGGAAATAAGATGCTGAGGATTTTTCACCAAATGAATAAAATGTAATATCTTTTCTCATTTTTTGCCAGTAGTTGAGATATTGACCATCCGGAACAATAGCTGAGCCATTTTGTTTTATATTTTTGATGAGTTCAGACTTTACCTTTAGCACTCCTCTAATTGAGCTCAGTCCATCTAAATGTGAATGACCTATATGAGTAATAATACCTATATTCGGCTTTATTATTTTAGAGAGAAGATCTATATCGCCATTTTTTGCTGCACCCATTTCAAAGATTGCAGTACTTTTTTGCGAATTTAACTCTAAAGCACATAGTGGTAAACCAATTTCATTATTATAGTTCTGGTAAGTAGCGTAACTATTTTTTATACAGGTATTTAAAATATTTTTTGTAGTTGTTTTTCCATTACTGCCTGTAACTCCAATAATGTTACCTTTATATCTCTTCATTGCTATCGCAGCAGCCTGAATAAGAATATCTTCTGGGCTCTGAACCTGAATGATTTTTGATGAATTAGATATTGAA
This sequence comes from SAR86 cluster bacterium, assembly GCA_003331545.1. GTDB lineage: Bacteria > Pseudomonadota > Gammaproteobacteria > Magnimaribacterales > D2472 > D2472. Next base: position 14,147 of record QOPC01000009.1, on the reverse strand, counting down.
CTTGCCATTTTGCTTTTTTTTACAATTACAAGGGATGCTCCTTTCGTAATCGCATCGTCTGCATAAACGCTCCCATCTTCATTTGAGCCATTGAGCCCAAAAAAAACTGAGTTCTTTTGAACTTTTCTTGAATCTATTTGGAAATTACTAATTGGCAAACTGGATTTAGCATCAAGCTTAAGTGAAGTTAATAAATCTTTTGTATTATTAATTAATTTCATTGCCCATAATTTTTAAAATACAATCTTTGTCATTAAATGGAACTTTTTTTCCCAATGTATCCATATCTGTCTCATGACCCTTGCCTAATATTACCAATATATTCTCTTTATTTAGGTGTTGCAGTGCTGATCTTATGGCTTCTTGCCTATCCTCTATAATTTCAACACCTGTATGATTGTTTCCCTGCATTGCATCTAATGCAATGGAGGAGAAAGATTCATAGCGATTATTATCCGATGTAAAGAAAACTTTGCTCGCAAAATCTTGCGCAGCTTTCATCATCTTAGGTCTCTTAGTTTTATCTCTATCTCCGCCACATCCAAAAACTACAATTATTTCATTGAAGGAATTAGCTAATTCAGACAAAATATTGTGGAAAGAAAGATTGTCGTGAGCGAAGTCAATCAAAATTTTTCTATTTTTTAAGCTTAAAATCTCTCCCCTCCCCTGAGGCAAGTTTATTGCAGTGTTATCAAGATCATTTAAATCAGTCAAAGAGAGATGCTTGGAAATTAATGTAATAGCAGATATGTAGTTCTCAATATTAAATTTAAGAAATGATGAGGCATGGATACTCAACTTGATATTGGGGAAATCTAAATCAATTTTTGAAGACTCATCTGGGTAATGATCCACGGAATACTTATACATGGCTGATGAATCTTTAGCACTTAAGAATTCTGATGTTGAGAGTTTTTTTTCTTGATCGCTAGATAAAGAGCCTAGCAAATCTTTAATTTTATCAATAAAAATAATTGTAGGATTTTTGTTGTTTAGATTTGTAATAGATAATTTTGCGTTAATGTAATTTGCATATGTTTTATGATAATCAAGGTGATCTGATTGAATATTGAGTAATATAGTTTGAAAAAAGGGTAAGATACCTAATCTTTTTTGCTCTAGAGCATGCGAAGAAATCTCAAGAAAAACATATATTGTTTTCTGCAGGTTGAAATGTTTTAAAATTTCAAATAACTCAAATATTCCAGGAGTTGTATTGCCTTTAGTTTGAGTAAGTTCATCATTGATATAGGCTCCTATGGTTCCAATATAGATTGAAGGTCTTTTAAGTCCCCTCATAATATTGTGTGCCATGAATGCTGTTGTAGTTTTTCCATTAGTGCCTGTTACACCATGAAAAATAAAATTATCCTCAATTAGTTCATGAAATCTAAAAAGGATTGCTAAGATCTGGTCCTCTAAATTATTTAAGAAATAAATTGGTATATCTTTTTCTTTTTCGAAGCTCTGATCGCTAATAATGCAAGATGCACCTCTTTGAATAGCTTCATCTATATATTCATTTCCGTGAGATCCTATTCCATGTCTAGCCACAAATAAAGAATTCTTTTGAACATCTCTAGAATCATCAGTGATGGAGGAAATAAAACATTTGTCAAATACATTCGTTTTGATGATTGGTTTAATGAGAGATAATTTATTCATCTAGGTAATTTAAGACATCATTGGAAATAGCTGCAAATAATGGAGCAGCTATACTACCACCAGAATAATTATTTAATCCCGGTTCATCAATGCTAACAAAAATTGTAAGTCTTTTAGATCCTAATGGTGCAATTCCTGCAAAAGAAGCTATGTATTTACTTTGATCGTACCCACCCTTTGAACTAGCTTTGTGGGATGTGCCTGTTTTGCCTGCAACATCATGATTTGATACTCTTGCCAGTTTTCCCGTTCCATCTGAAACAACCAATTGTAAGGACTCTAATACTTCATCAGCAGCGTCTTTGCCTATTACTCGCTGCTTGTATACTTCAGCATTATCAATAAAAATTTTAAAATCTTTAAGATAACCCTCATTAGCAAAAACTGAATATGCTTGAGCTAATTGCAAAGAGGAAGCAGTCATACTGTAGCCAAATCCTATACTTGCAATTTCATGATCGGAAATATTTTCTCTAGAATTGATCACTCCATAGGCAATACCAGGAAAAAATATATTCGGTGGCTTCGACAGACCAAATCCTTTGTAGCCTGAAATCAATCCATCTATTCCAACTTGCAAAGCTAGTTTTGAGGCTCCAACTTGACTCGATTTTGCAATAATCTCATTTAAAGTAAGATTATTGTAATTTTTTGGATCAGATATCATCCTTCCACTCAAATTTATAAATCCTGGACTAGTATCTATTACCTGGTTACTGGATAGTATCCCCATATCAATACCTTTAGCTAAGGCTAATGGTTTGATAATTGAACCTGGTTCAAATGCATCAACTAAGGCTCTATTTCTTTTTATCTGTCTTTTTGGGCTATTTGGATTGTATGAAGGGTAACTAGCAATTGCTAGGATTTCTCCAGATAAATTATCAAGTACTATCGCACTCCCGCCTTTTGCATTATTGGCTTCAACAAAGCTTGAAAGATGTTTGTAAGCATAAAACTGAATCCTGCTATCAATGGTTAACCTGGTATCAAGACCTTGGATAGCCTCCTGGATCACTCGAGGTCTTCTGCTTGCATTTCTATAAATGATCTCTCGACCTGATACCCCAGATAACTCAGAATCTAAGATATTTTCAAGTCCCTCTAAACCAAATCCATCTTTCCCGGCAAATCCAATCAAGGTAGATACCTGCTCACCAAGTGGGTAATACCTTTTTTGAAATGATTCAATCTCTATTCCAGAAAGGTTGAGGCTTTTTACATTTTCATATTGAGAAAAACTTAGATTAGAAAAAATTAAAATCTTCTTATTAAGCTTTTTAATAGCAGAATATTCTTTTTTTAAAAATACAACACTTGATAATTTTCTGAAATCTTCCTCTGAAAATTTTTTTAAAGCATATAAATCATATTGATTAATTGATACTGCAAGAGGAAAATTATTTCTATCAAATATCCTCCCGCGATTAGCAGGGATTGATCGAGTAATCTCGAGCATACTCTTTCCTTTGGATGTTAGAAAATCTCCTTCTATATATTGAAGACTTGCTATTCGAAACACTAAGATAAGTAGGCTAATACCTAAAAATACATATATTAAATATGCTCGCCAACTATGACCAAAATTATTTTTCATAATTTATATTTGTTAATCTAGTAATCTCAACCATTTCTAAAATTTCTTTGGCATGACGTTCAACCTTTGCGGGAGAGCTCTGATGATAGTATTCAGTTTGCAAATTAAAATTTATTTCCATTAATTTATTATTCGCAACTTTGAGAAAAGCATTATTTTCATACTCTTGACTGATTTGCCATCTCATTTTGATAGTCTCAAGACATAGACAAAACAGAAAAAAAATATTTATAAATAAAATGTATATCAGAAAATTTTTTCTCATAACTTCGAAAAAACTCTCATAACTGCGCTCCTAGAACGAGGATTAATTTTGATTTCGTTTGTCGATGGTTTAATTTTCTTCTTAATACACCTGTAAGTTTCTTTTACTGAGGTATTAATTGGAATATCTTTAGGCAGTACTTCAATTTCAGGTTTAAAAAAATTTTTAACAATTCTATCCTCTAGAGAATGGAATGAAATTATTACCACCACTCCACCAACCTTAAGAACATTATGCAATCTTGAGAGCATTATTTTTAAATGATGTAACTCATTGTTTATATGAATTCTTATAGCTTGAAATGACTTTGTTGCAGGATGAGTTTTGCCAGTTCTTTTAAGAACTGTTTCAATTACTCTTGTAAGTTCAGTTGTAGTTTTTAATGATTTAGTAGCTCTGCATTTAACTATTGCTTTTGCAATTTTTCTTGATGCTTGCTCTTCTCCATATTCGAACAAAATATCACTTATTTCTTTTTCAGGCGCGCTATTTAGCCACTCAGCTGCACTAAACCCTTTAGACATATCCATTCTCATGTCTAAAGGTCCATCACTTTGAAAACTAAAACCTCTAATTGGATTATCTAAATGAGTCGAGCAAGTACCAAGATCTAGCAATATCCCATCAAATTTCTGCTGAGGAAATAATGAATCAATTGCAGAATAATTTGCGTGATAAATTGTAAAACGTGAATCCGCTATATTGTTTTTACCATATGAAACCGCTTCTTGATCTCTATCAACGGCATCTAGTGATCCTTGAGGAGAGATTCTATTTAAAATTTCTTGAGAATGGCTACCTCGTCCAAAAGTTAGATCTAAATAGGTTCCGGATAAATCATGTAGCAAAAAATCTAATGACTCTTCCAGCAGAACTGGAACATGAAACATATATCTAGTCTACTTGCTTTCTCATGAAGGTCGGCACATCAAGGAAATCTATATCCTCTGCAGACGATGTGCCACCTGACTCGACTGATTGACTTATTTTAGGAGCATCCAACCCAACGGGATTAAGTTGAACTGTAGCTCTTCTGGAATTATCAACTGCAATTGTTGCACTCTTCTGATTTACGCCTGTTGCAACTACAGTAACGAGCAATTCGTCTTCATCCATAGAGTCTTCCATTACTGTTCCATAAATGATGGTTGCATCATCAGCAGTAAAATCTCTTATTACTGAATCTACTTCATCAAAATCTGCCATTGTTGGTGACTTTGCCGTTATGTTTACCAAGATACCTCTGGCATCTTTTAATTCAATATCTTCAAGTAATTCAGAGCTTACTGCCTGACTGGCTGCATCAATACCTCTTTCATCAGCACTTGACTGGCCGGTACCCATCATTGCGATACCCTTCTCTGACATCACTGTCTTAACGTCAGCAAAATCAACATTAATATATCCTGGCTTCATGATGATGTCGGATATGCCTTGCACTGCACCTTTTAAAATATCATCTGCCTTAGCAAATGCCTCTTCCATAGAAGTCTTCCTTCCAAGGATATCCATCAATTTTTGATTAGGTATGGTGATTAAGCTGTCAACTTCTTCGACTAATTCTGCTATTCCCTGCTCTGCTGCAGCTTTTCTTTTCTGGCCTTCAAAATTAAATGGCTTTGTTACAACTGCAACTGTTAGTGCTCCTAACTCTTTAGCAATCTCTGCGATTACTGGAGCAGCACCTGTTCCTGTGCCACCTCCCATGCCTGCAGTTATAAAGATCATATCAGCACCAGATAATAATTCTTCAATCGCAGCTCTATCTCTTTCAGCAGCAGCTTTCCCTACCTGAGGATCTGCGCCCGCACCCAGACCTCTTGTTACATTGTCACCCAGTTTTAAAATCATAGATCCCTTGGCTCTGTCTAATGCCTGTGAATCTGTATTAGCACAAATAAATTCTGCTCCCTGAATCTCATGGTTAATCATGTGTATTACTGCATTACCACCTGCTCCACCTACACCAATTACTTTTATCTTTGCTAAGCCTGCATTTTCTTCAATTATTTCCCAATTCATTTTCTACCCCTTTAAAAAGATATTGTTTTTAAGCTTTCTGGTAGGACAACCTCAAGTATTTCAGTGGATAATGCTCCGCCTGTTTGCCTCATTTCCCAGTTTTCGTGATTCCAAACTTCAAATTTATTTCCCATACCAATGAAAGATACTTTTTCAGCTATGTTGATTTCTGCATATTGTCTTAATTCTGATGGCAAAAGTATTAACATTCTCTCACTTGGATTAAATGAACTTACGCTAGCATTCCCTAAAATAGTCCATTGTAAATTTCTAACAATTGGATCAAGGCTTTGCAATGATTGAAGTTCATTAGAAATGCTAGTCCAGATTGATCCTGGGTAGATTTTTAATGCTGGATATTGAGGATCTCTTGTAACAACTATGCTCGTTTCATTTTGCAAAAGAAGTTGATCGCGATATTTAGCGGGTATAGATAATCTTCCCTTTGCATCTATTGAAATTGATGTTAAACCAAACATTGTGTATGTAAAAAATTCATTTCTACACACTTTATACTACATTTAACACACTTTTACACACTTTTTTTTAAAAAAATTACTTGAGTTGATCTATAAGCCGGATTCTGTAATAAATGACCATCTATCTAGGCAATATGTCACCATATTGCTCAAGCAACCTACCCGAATCCTAGACGAGTAACCTAAATGGATTCCTATTTGGTTTTGCTTCAAAGTGGGGTTTACACTGCCGCAATTGTTACCAATTACGCGGTAGGCTCTTACCCTACCATTTCACCCTTACCAATTTCTTGGCGGTATAATTTCTGTTGCACTTGCCGTGGGTTCACACCCCCCAGGAATTACCTGGCACTCTACTCTATGAAGTCCGGACTTTCCTCTAACGCTCAGCTAGCGGTCATCCGATCAACTCGAAGATATTTTAATACGTTTTTTAATTATTTTGTAATCTCTATTAGGAATTTATAAACTTTTTGCTTGGGAAGATCTGCTATTTTGGCTATAAGCTTAGATGCATCTGTGGGTGATAAATACTCTAAGAATGGCAAACAAAATTTTTCATCTAAATCAAAACCTTGGCTTTTCAATGAACTTGGGTAAGTAAGCAAAACAAATTCTCCTAATAATTTAATTTTATCAGCTTTAATAAGAAGAGAAATCTCTTTAAGGGTTCCTCTATAGATTGATTCATATTCTTTGGTCATCTCCCTGCAAATTGCCATATTAGTATTTGGATCAAGTACCTCAGAAAATATTTCAATAGTTTTAAAGACCCTTTTTGCGGATTCAAAAAAAATATTTGTTATATTGCTATTCTTAAGACCTATAGCAATTTTTCTTTTTGCTTCACTTTTTTTTGGTAAGAATCCATTAAAGGAAAATTTATCTGTAGGTAAGCCCGAGAGGATGGCAGCGTTTATAACTGCTGAGGGACCCGGAAGTACTGTGAAAGAGATATCTTCCTTGATACATCTTTTTATTAATGGAAATCCGGGATCAGAAATTAGCGGAGCACCGGCATCAGATAAAATAGCTACACTCTCACCATCTTTAATACATTTTATTATCTTTATACTAATTTCTTCCTCATTATGTTCGTGGAATGAAATTGTTTTCTTTTGGATACCGAAATGCTTCAAAAGCTTTGAAGCCACCCTTGTATCTTCTGAAAAAATCTTATCCACATCTTTCAAAGTATTGATTGACCTAATAGATAAATCATTTAAATTACCAATTGGGGTGCAAATTAGATACAGCATAAATAAACTTAATGACTTTTAAAAAAAATAAATATGTTAAACATATTTTGTCACTGTTTATTTTAACATCTTGTGCAACAGGATCTAAAAATATACAAAATCAAACTTTTCAAGCTCAAATTCCTCAAGAGGAAAGAGTTCTTGAGGAGATATTAGAGTACAAAAAATTCTTTGATAGTGACCTAAATGTTATTCAAGAGTTCTTAGAAAGGAAAGAATTAAATCAAGATGATAGAAGGCAAATAAAATTACTAAAAACTAATTATAAGAAAATTTTATCTCACAAGGATTATGTTCTTAGACTCAATTCTGGAAATAAATATTCTCAAGAGTTAATAAAGTTCATTTATGATAGCAACCTTCCAATAAAGATTTTATGGGAAGATACTTCACAAAGCGCTCTTCCTGAAAACCTTCTTGATTATAAAGTAAATGGTTTCTGCTCAAGTCTTTATGAAGATGCTATTAATTCCATACTTAGAAATATGAATAATGATGAAGGATCAACGTTAGTAATCTACTCTGACCAATATCAAGATATCGCACAAAATATAATATCCTATAGCACTCAAATATGGGCTATTCCATATACTGCAAGTAATTTCCAAGACTATGCTGCAGAAATTTTGGGAGTTCGTTCTAGTAATAAAAGGTTTGAGAAAATATCTAGCCTTAATCCAAATCAAAAATTACAATTTAACCCTCGTCCCAGAAAGGATTTAAAAGAAATAATATTGCTGGTAGATCCCAAAAATTACAAAGCCATGATCCCGGCCTTGAGATATCATGGAGGGAATAATTTTAAGTATTTTAATTTCATATCAGCCTTAGAGGAAGTTGATGATCCTCTTCAACTCCTCGATTATGAAGATTCTTACATTCCTATATCTACCTATGCATCAAAAAAAATTGGAAGTAGAGACATAAAGTCATTAGAAGGGTTCCTTACAGAGAGTGTTTTGCAAGATTGGTTATTAGTTCAGTTATTAGATCAATCAGGATCAAAATCTACATATGTTCGTGGCTCAACAGGAAGCATATTTTACCGATCAAATTCTTGCTCAAGGCGAGAGATTCCTCTCCAAAAAATTACTTCTAAATTATTTTCAGATTAAGATCTTAAATCTCTTTCGATTAGTGAAAGACTGTCTTGAAAACTCTGTCTATTAAAAATTTTTTCTTGATAATCTAATAGAGGTTTTAGATGTCGATTTAAAGGCAGATTAATTCCGAGTGAAGGAAGTCTCCATAAAATTGGAGCAAAATAGCAATCAATTATTGAAAAATCCTCGCTCATAAAAAATTCAAACTCTTTAAAGGTAGGTGCAATCGTGCTAATTTCACTTAGTAATTCTTCTCTAATTATTAACAACTCTTTTGGAGAAAGTTCTTTGGCAATGAGTTTATCTACCAGAGGGCACCACTCTTTGTTTATTCTCAACATAAGCGTTCTACTGTTAGCTCTAGATACAGGATAGACAGGCAGTAACGGTGGATGAGGAAATCGTTCATCAAGATATTCCAGCATAACACCCGCATCGTAAAGTCCAAGATCTCTATCAGCTAAGATCGGCAAAGCATGATAGGGATTTATAGCCAATACCTCATCAGGTGCATCTTCGTTAGATGTTTCTCGAATTTCACAAGCAATATCTTTTTCAGCAAGGACAATTCTTACTCTATGGCTGTAATGATCGTCTTTGTCTGAATATAAAATCATGATTCCTCTTTTTTAATAGTTAAATTCTAATGGTAATCTTTTTGATATTCTCTAAAAAGAAGATATGCAAAAGCCGTAAATACGATGAAGAATAATATCACATACCATCCCATTCTCTCTCTGTCTGCTCTACTAGGTTCTCCAACATAAGTCATAAAATTTACAAGATTAAATATGGCCTCATCAAATTCCTCCACAGACATTGAGCCTGATCCTTTGATTGTTTTAAGATAGCCACACTTTTCTTCAGTTATATTATTACCAAGCTCATCTCTTCTAACCCCACCATTGCTTGCTATTATTGGAACATCTTTGCAAGAGAGTATTTGCTGGCCTTGCATCGATGCCAATACATTCGGCATGGCTGCTCCAGGATAAACCATATTATTTACACCATAGGGCTTTGATGAATCTTCATAAAAAGTTCTTAGATATGTATAAACCCAATCAGATCCATGCAATCTTGTTACCAGAGTTAGGTCAGGTGGTGCGATACCAAACCAAGTTTCAGATACATTAGGCTGCATTGACCCTGTCATTCTATCTCCAAGCTTGACATTTTTACCAAAAACTAAGTTGTTGGTAAAAATTTCTTCAGGTATATCTAAGTCTTTTGAAATTCTGCCCCAACGAGAATATTTTAATGAATGACAGCCGTAACAATGATTTATGAAAGTAAGAGCTCCCAGTTGCATGGATTCCATGTTATTTAGCTGAGGTTTAAAAGAATCGCATTCACCATAATCACCACAAGGAGCCCCAATAGCAGAGGAAATTGAATTTGATAGAAGCAGAAAAAAAGCTATAAACAAAAATTTCATTAAAGTCTTTCTGGCACCGGCTTAGACGTTTCAATTGAAGTATAAATTGGCATTAATAAAAAGAATGAAAAATAGATAATTGTACCGATTATACTCAGAGTTGTTCTTAAAGCAGTTACTGGTACGGTGCCTAACCATGCCAACATAATCCAGCTGATAACAAATATTGTCATGGCGATTTTGCTAAGAACTCCCTTATATCTTATTGAGGCTGCTTTACTCCTATCAAGCCATGGAACAACGAATAGTATTGCAATTGCTGCACCCATCACAACCAAACCACCAAGCTTATCAGGAACGGCTCTTAACATTGCGTAATAGGGTGAGTAGTACCAAACAGGAGCTATGTGCTCAGGAGTGCTTAATGGATTAGCTTCTTCGAAATTTGCTAGCTCCAACATGTAACCTCCTCCTTCGGGGAAGAAAAACATAATGATAGAAAAAACAATACCAAATATCCCAATAGCTACCAGCGCATTTAAAACTTTATATGGGAAGAATGGAACACTGTCTAGAGGAACCCCGTTCTCATCTAAATGCTTTTCAATATCGACACCTTCAGGATTTCCTGCCCCAACTTCATGCAAAGCAACTAAATGCATAAATACTAATGCGATTAGAATTAGCGGCAAAGCGACAACATGCAAGGCAAAGAATCTTGAGATAGTTGCCCCAGAAATATAGTAGTCGCCCCTAACCCATATTTCTAAGGATTCGCCTATGTATGGTATTGCTCCAAAAAGAGAGATTATAACTTGAGCCCCCCAATAGGACATCTGACCATAGGGCAGAACATAGCCTAAGAAGCCTTCTGCCATCATGACAAGATAAATAGTCATTCCAAAGACCCAAACTAGCTCTCTAGGCTTATGATAAGAACCATATAACAATCCCCTAAACATGTGAAGATACACAACAGCAAAAAACATTGAGGCTCCTGTGGTATGCATGTATCGAATGATCCAACCATATTCGATATCTCTCATAATGTACTCAACGGAAGCAAAAGCTCCCTCTTCAGTATTTTCATATCCAAACATTAACCAAATACCGGATACTATCTGAATGATTAGAACTACTGATGCTAAAGCACCAAACATATACCAAAAGTTTACTTTTTTTGGAACTGGATGTTTCGATAAATGGCGTTCATATGTGTTAACTATAGGTAATCGGTGATTTAACCAATTAAAAACTCCTGATGCTTTCTGAGTCATTATGCTGTTCCTCTTTCTTCCCCTATTGTTAATATACTTCCATCAAAATAATGTGGTGGAACCTTTAAATTGGTTGGAGCTGGAACTCCTTTGAATACTCTTCCTACTATATCAAACATTGATCCATGGCAAGGACAAAAAAAACCGCCAACCCAAGATTCATCCCATGGCTGAGATTCCATCTCTGGATAATACTTAGGGGCACAACCTAGATGTGTACAAACTCCCGCTATGACGGTGTATTCTGTTGAGGTGGATCGGGTTGCGTTCGCACCTCTGTATGGCTCATCAATTTTCATTGAACTAGGGTCATCAAGTTTGGATTCAACTTGAACTAGATTAGCAAGAGCCTCTTTGCTGTGACGGATGACAAAAACTGGTTGCTTTCTCCAAGAAACTTGTATCTTTTGTCCTACTTGCATTTTGGAAACATCAACTTTTACAGGACCTCCAACAGCCTTTGCTTTAGCGCTAGGATTCCAGGAAGCAATAAATGGAACTACTGCGAATGACGCACCCACAGCACCGACACCAGCTGTCATACCTATGAGAACTTTTCTGCGCGTGGTAGTTGTATCTTCCATTAAGTCTATAGTTTCATCCATTAAACCTATATTGGGATAAAGAGCGATATTTAAATATCTAAAATTAACGTTTAGAAAATTGAGAGCTTTTTCTTGCTTTCTTCAATCCTGGCTTTTTGCGTTCAACTTTTCTATCGTCTCTTGTAAGGAATCCAGCAGACTTCAATTGAGGCCTCAGGGATTCATCATATTCTAGCAATGCTCTTGAAATTCCATGTCTAATGGCTCCAGCTTGCCCAAAGCTACCTCCACCTTTAACCATGGCTTTAATATCAACTTCTTCATCTAATTCTGTCAGTTTAAGAGGTTGCATTACTAACATTTGGGCAACCTGCCTTCCAAAATATTGTGCAAGCTCTTTATTGTTAACCAATATTTTGCCTTTACCTTTTGAAAGATAGATTCTAGCTGATGAAGTCTTTCTTCTGCCAGTTGCATAATGAATTGCTGAACTCATATTTTAGGTTCCCAGATTTGAGGTTCTTGTGGTTCGTGAGGATGAATTTCACCTCTGTAAACTTTTAATTTTTTGAATATTTTTTTTCCAAGTTTGTTCTTTGGAAGCATTCCTTTTACAGCTTCTTCTAAAATATATTCTGGTTTATCTTCGATAATATTCTTGAAGGCCCTAGTTTTTAATCCGCCGGGATAAAGTGAATGTGTATAGTATTTTTTATCATCAAATTTTTTTCCAGTAACTTGAATTTTTTCTGCATTAATTACGACCACATAGTCGCCGCCGTCTGTATGAGGGGTAAAGGTAGGTTTATCTTTGCCTCTCAAACGGTCAGCAATTCTAGTAGCCAATCGGCCAAGAATTTTATTAGAAGCATCTACAATATACCAATCATGCTGAGCGTCTTCTTTTCTTAGAGAAAGAGTTTTCATTACATTTTATGTTTAAAGAAAAATTAGATGCGAATATTAATGTTTAAAGCCTATTTAATCAATATTTTAATTCATTTAGTTTAGTTTTTCTCTAAATTTTGAAGATATTTTTTTGTTGATATTTGATGAACTCTGCTTGCTGTTCTTAACCACAGTGGGCGTAGCTGATGGCCTGTATATAAATTTTGAATTAATTCTAAATTACAAAAGAATTTTAGTTTTTGTTTTTCTTGATACACAATATCAATAAAGCTAATAAACCTTCTTACCTTATCTAAATGATCATCATTACAGGGATGAAAGTTATTAATGAAGACCCATTCATATTTATTTGCTATCTCTATGAAATCCTTTCCGGCACATGGTGATGAAAAGAAATCATCAAAAGAAATCCACAAAATTTTATCTGAACCACCTAAACCAGTGAACTTTCTTCCGTTAATTATAAAATTAAATTGCTTTAAAATTTTCAAGCCAAAGGTTTTTTCCAGAAACTTTTTAATGGTGGAATTATTATTTAAATTTTCATTAGAGCTATCAAATTCTGCAATTTCTCTAAGCCTATAGTCTTCGATTCCTATGAGGTTATGAATTAAAAAATTTTTATTTATGAAATCTATTGTTTTTAAAAATTTACTTCTCTGAAGGCCATCTTTATATAAATCTTTTGGAAGCGCGTTTGATGAAAGAAATATTCTTGTTCCAGTTTTTACCATTGACTTTATGAGCGTGCCAATGATCATTGCATCAGCAATATCTTCTATCTGAAATTCATCAATAAAAATAACCTGATACTCCTTTGAAAATCGTTTAACAACTTTTAGAAGTGGATCACTTATACCTGAAAATTCAGATAAATTTTTATGAACAAGTTGCATAAATTCCATAAAATGGAATATACCTGCATTAGGAAAATAAGATTCGCAGATAGTTTGAAGTAATAATGTCTTGCCCCTTCCAACAGGACCCCAAAGATACAAGTTTCCCTCTAAATTATTCTTAAAAAAAAATTTTGAGGGCTTGTATCTTGCATCAAGATCTAAAAATTCTTGCAAAAAAGAAACCTGGCTATAATCAAGCTGAATGCCCTTTGTGGAAAAATTCTTAAGTACAACTTCTATATTTTTCATAAAATTGATTTAATGATCATATGAGGTTTTTTAATAATAAACTTTCGAGGATTAATTTCCTTATATTAATTGGTATTTTGACATATCTTTTTACAAATATGTCTGATGGAAATTCTTATGAGAAAGGAATTTCAAGAGCATCCCAATCAGTTGTAAATGTTAGTTCGAAGCTTAAAATTGAATCTAAACTATTTAATAAAAAAAACTCTCAAGATACAGTTGGTTCTGGGATCATTATTTCTAATGATGGCTATATTATTACTAATCTTCATGTGATCAAGGGTAACAGATCTATAGATGTTGAATTAGACGATGGGCAAGTTTATGCAGCTAACTTAATAGGATTTGATAATAGATCTGATCTAGCAGTAATTAAAATCACTCCTCTGAGTCCATTAAAACCAATACAAGTGTCAAATAGCTCGTCTGTTGAAATTGGCGATCAAGTAATTGCAATTGGTAATGCATTTGGATTAGGGAAAACATTCACAAGTGGT
>QOPC01000008.1 GCA_003331545.1 SAR86 cluster bacterium | reverse complement strand
AATTGCTCCAATCGCAATGGAAGAAGGTTTGAAATTTGCGATTAGAGAAGGTGGAAGAACAGTCGGAGCAGGCGTAGTCGCTAAGATTATTAAGTAATTTAACAATTTTACAATTTTGCCGAGATTAACGCTCGGCATTTTTGTCTCTTATAGGAGAAAAATTTAGGCCAGTAGCTCAACTGGTAGAGCGACGGTCTCCAAAACCGTAGGTTGGGGGTTCAAGTCCCTCCTGGCCTGCCAAGGAGCTGGTTTAAAGAAGATATATGGCAAAGGGTAAAGCATCAAACATTGCCGACAAGATCAAATGGTTAGTTTCTATTTGTATCTTTTCAGCAGCTATTGTTGGTAATAGCTATTACACAGAAGTTGCTTTTCTTTATAGAGTCCTTGCGGTTGTTGCTCTTTTTATTCTAGCAACTCTTGTCCTTGCAAACACAGTTTTTGGAAAAGGCGCTGTAACGTTAATGAGAGAATCTAGAACTGAAATGAGAAGAGTTGTATGGCCTACGAGGATGGAGACTACTCAAACTTTCATGGTTGTATTTGGTTCAATAATAATTCTTTGCTTATTTTTTTGGGCATTAGAATCCCTGTTAAGTTGGGTTACAAAATTAATTTTAGGATAGCAATAAAGTGAATTGGTACGTAATAATGGCATATTCTGGATACGAGCTTAAAGTGAAAGCTGCCATTGAAGAAAGAATAGAGCTTGCCGGACTAAAGGAGCAGTTTGGTGAAATTCTAGTGCCTACAGAAGCTGTTGTTGAACTTAAAAGTGGAGCTAAGAAAAAAACAGAACGAAAATTCTTTCCAGGTTACATATTAATTGAAATGGAGATGAATGATGATACATGGCAACTTGTAAAGCACACTCCAAGAGTTAGCACATTTGTAGGTGGTAAGAAAGATAAACCTTCACCTATTTCTCAGAGCGATGTTGATAACATTTTAAATAGAATAGAAGTTGGTGAAGAAGCTCCTAGACCAAAAACCTTATTTGAACCAGGTGAAGTTATAAGAGTTTGTGATGGTCCTTTCAATGACTTTAATGGAGTTGTCGAAGAGGTCGACTACGAAAGAAGTAGTGTTAAAGTTTCAGTTCAAATTCTTGGAAGATCTACTCCAGTTCAACTAGATTTCATACAAATAGAGAAAACGTAATGGCAAAGAAGATAGCAACAATCCTAAAACTTCAAATACCTGCAGGTGCGGCTAACCCAAGTCCCCCCGTTGGACCAGCTTTAGGACAGGCAGCTGTTAATATTATGGATTTCTGTAATGCATTTAATGCAGAAACACAAAACCTGGAAAAGGGCCTACCTCTTCCTGTTGTGATAACTGTTTATGAAGACAAATCTTTTACATTTGTTGTTAAATCAGCCCCAGCATCGGTGCTTATCAAAAAAGCTGCTGGCATTATTAAAGGAAGTGGTGAGCCAAATAGAGAAAAAGTGGGCACGATTACCAGAGCTCAACTAGAAGACATTGTTACAGCAAAGCAAAAAGATCTAAATGCTAATGATATGGATCAAGCTGTAAAAATTATTGCTGGAACTGCAAGAAGCATGGGAGTAGAGGTTAAATGACCAAGTTAACAAAAAAGAAAAAAATATTAATGGAAATTTTAAATCCAGAGAATACATACTCTTTAGAAGAAGCTATCAATATATTTCAGCAAGTGAAATCTAGTAAATTTGATGAATCTATCGATATTGCATTAAGGCTTGGAGTTGATCCCGGGAAGTCTGATCAAAACGTAAGAGGAGCAATTACTCTCCCCCATTCTCTAGGTAAAAAAGTAACTGTTGCAGTTTTTGCCGATGGTGATCAGGCCAAGGAAGCCAGTGATGCCGGTGCAGACTTTGTTGGAATGGAAGATTTATCAGAAAAATTTAAAAAAGAAGAAATTGATGTTGATGTTGTTATCTCTTCTCAAGCTGCCATGAAAATAGTAGGACAACTAGGACAGGTTTTGGGCCCAAAAGGTTTAATGCCGAATCCAAAGACCGGAACGGTTACTGAAAAGGTTGGTGAGGCAATTAATAATGCTAAATCAGGCCAAGTTAGGTTTAGAACAGATAAAAATGGAATATTACATGGATGCATTGGAAAAGTTTCATTCTCATCCAACCAAATCCAAGAAAATGCAGCGGCGATGCTAGAGGAAGTAAAAAAGTTGAAGCCCGCTACTGCTAAAGGTGCTTATATTCAGAGTGTGGCTTTGAGTAGCACTATGGGACCAGGGGTTAAAGTAGCTCCTGCATCCTTAGTTGTTTAAGTTTTAGGGTCTTTTTTGACCCTAGATTGTTGCGTTTATCGCAGCCGTCAAAGACCGTAGGTGCGAAAGCTTAATTTCCTACGTAGGTGGTGTTCAAATTGCGAATGCGATTTGTCACTGATTAGCCGTAAGGCTTTAATAGGAGAATTGCTGTGGCGTTAGCTAGAGAAGACAAAGAGAGAATAGTTCAAGAAGTTAAAGAAGTTTCGGCTTCTGCATCTTCACTTGTTATTTCAGATGCAAGGGGCCTTAAGGTTTCTGAGTTGACTGAAATTAGAAAGCAGGGAACGGAGTCTGGAGTCCATATTCAGGTTATAAAAAACTCTCTTGCAAAATTGGCATTTGAAGGAACTGACTTTGGTTGTACTGATGAGGTACTATCAGGTCCTTCACTATTTGCTTTCTCATATGCTGAGCCAGGTGCAGCAGCGAAGATGTTAAAAACTTATGCAAAAAACTTTGAAGCTCTCGAGATCAAAGCTTTAGTTGTAGAAGGGCAACTTCTAGATGGTTCACAAATTGATGTTCTTGCATCACTGCCATCTCGAGAAGAGGCATTAACTTTAATTGCTGCGGTACTTCAAGCACCTATTGGCAAATTTGCAACACTTCTAAATGAAGTTCCTAGCAAATTAGCTAGGGTTCTTTCTGCAGTTCGTGACAATAAACAGGCTAACGCCTAATCTAGGAGAAAAAAATGGCAATATCTAAAGA
Source organism: SAR86 cluster bacterium (assembly GCA_003331545.1). Taxonomy (GTDB): domain Bacteria; phylum Pseudomonadota; class Gammaproteobacteria; order Magnimaribacterales; family D2472; genus D2472. The sequence continues at coordinate 29,313 of QOPC01000008.1, read as the reverse complement.
TGATATTTTAAGTGCGATAGAAGAAATGTCCGTTATGGACTTGGTTGAATTAATTTCAGCAATTGAGGAGAAATTTGGTGTGACTGCAGCTGCTGCTGTAGCTGCTGCTCCTGCTGCTGCTAGTGGAGATGCTGGTGAGGCTGCTGAAGAAAAAGATGACTTTGATGTGGTATTAACTGCAGCTGGTGATCAGAAAGTTCAAGTAATTAAGGCTGTTCGTGCTATCACAGGACTCGGGTTGAAAGAAGCAAAAGATCTAGTAGACGGTGCCCCGAATACTTTAAAAGAAGCAGTAAAGAAAGCTGATGCAGAAGAAATGCTTAAACAGCTTACTGAGGCAGGAGCCACAGCGGAGCTTAAATAATCTTAATAAAACATTTTTAAAGGGCGACATATGTCATATAGCTATACAGAAAAAAGAAGAATTAGAAAAAACTTTGGAAGACTCCCTAAAGTCATGGAGCTTCCAAAACTTGTTGAGACTCAGCTTGACTCTTATGCACAGTTCCTTCAACAGAACGTTGAGGTTCAGGCAAGAGAAAATAAGGGTTTAGAGGAAGTTTTTCAAACTCTTTTTCCTATAACTAGTGTTTCTGGTAATGCTGCCCTTGAATATGTTTCTTATCAATTAGGTAAGCCTGGTTATTCCGTCCAAGAGTGCTTAGTTCAAGGTTTAAGTTACTCTGCTCCTCTTCGAATCGTGGTCCGTTTAGTAATTTATGATCGAGATACTAACTTCCAAGAAGTTAAAGATGTTAAAGAGGGAGAGGTTTTCATGGGAGAAGTTCCTTTGATGACCGAAAATGGATCATTTGTGATTAATGGAACTGAGAGAGTGGTTGTAAATCAGCTTCATAGATCGCCAGGAGTATTCTTTGATCATGATAAAGGTAAAACACACTCATCAGGTAAGGTTCTTTACTCTGCAAGAATTATTCCATATAGAGGTTCATGGTTAGATTTTGAATTTGATCCAAAGGACAATCTTTTTTGTCGAATTGATAGAAGAAGAAAGATACCTGCAACCATAGTTCTAAAAGCCATGGATATGGGTACCGAAGAAATACTTCAGCATTTCTACGAAGTTGACACTGTGCAAATTGAGAAATCTGGCATAAGCATTGAGCTAATCCCATCTAGGTTGAGAGGCCAAACACTTCCAGTTGATTTGAAGATTAAATCAAAAGTTATAGTTGATGCCAACAAGAGAATTACTGCTAGGCATGTTCGTGAACTTGAGCAAGCCAAGATGACAGCGCTAAAAGTTGAGGATGATTTCTTGATTGACAAAGTTCTAGCCAAAGATATTTTTAATCAGGAGACCGGAGAGATATTGATTCCAGCTAATACTGCAATAGATCAATCAGTCATTGAACTTCTAAGAGAAGCAGATATTTCTGAGCTTCATACTCTTTACATCAACGAGCTTGATAAAGGCCCATATATTTCTACAACTCTAAGAGCCGATCCTACATCCAATAGATTAGAAGCACTTGTAGAGATTTATAGAATGATGAGACCAGGTGAGCCACCAACAAAAGATTCTGCAGAACAATTATTTCAAAATCTATTTTTTAATCATGAGCGTTACGATCTTTCAGAAGTTGGGAGGATGAAATTCAATAGAAGACTAAAGATAGATAGCTCAAAAGATATACCTGGCATTTTAGACCTTGATGATATTTTGAGTGTCATGAAGGGAATAGTGAATATCAGAGATGGGCACGATACCGTTGATGATATTGATCATTTAGGTAACCGACGCGTTCGTTCAGTTGGTGAAATGACGGCGAATCAATTCAGAGTAGGCTTAATCCGTGTGGAGAGAGCAGTGCGAGAAAGACTGAGTATGGCAGAGGCTGATGAGCTTGGACCACAAGATTTAATCAATGCTAAGCCAGTAACAGCAGCAATTAAAGAATTTTTCGGTTCCAGTCAATTATCACAATTTATGGATCAAAATAATCCATTATCTGAAATTACTCACAAAAGAAGAGTCTCAGCTCTCGGACCCGGAGGTCTCACAAGAGAGAGAGCCGGTTTTGAGGTCAGAGATGTACATCCAACACACTACGGCAGACTTTGTCCAATTGAGACTCCTGAGGGACCAAATATTGGACTAATTAATTCATTTGCGTGCTACTCAAGAACCAATGCATATGGATTTATAGAAAGCCCATACAGGAAAGTTGTGAATGGCAAAGTGACCAATGACATTATCTATCTTTCTGCAATTGATGAAGGTGAGCATGTAATTGCTCAGGCAAATGCAGCTTTAGATAAATCAGGAAAGTTTGCTGATGATCTTGTGCCTGTAAGACATAGCGGAGATTCAGCCTTAATGAGTCCTGAAAGGATCGATTTAATGGATGTTGCGCCCCAACAGGTAGTTTCAGTTGCTGCTTCACTGATTCCTTTTCTTGAGCACGATGATGCAAACAGAGCTTTAATGGGGTCAAATATGATGCGTCAAGCAGTACCAGTGTTAAAGCCTGAAAAGCCTTTAGTTGGAACTGGTTTTGAGACTATTGTTGCTAGTGACTCAGGTGTTTGTGTGGTAGCTAAAAATAATGGAATTGTTGAAAATGTCGATGCTGCAAGAATAGTTGTTAGAGTTACGGACTCTAAAAATTCAGATAATGCTGTTGATATTTATAATCTTACAAAATTCACAAGATCAAATCAAAATACCTGCATCAATCAACGGCCATTAGTATCGGTTGGCGATAAAGTAAAATTTGGAGACGTTCTTGCTGATGGTCCTTCAATAGATAATGGCGAATTAGCACTTGGTCAGAATATTAGAATTGCCTTTATGCCTTGGAATGGATACAACTTTGAGGACTCTATTTTAATGTCTGAAAAGGTTTCTAGAGAAGATAGATTCACTTCTATACATATTCAAGAATTAACATGCATATCTAGAGATACTAAACTGGGTTCAGAAGAGATCACGGCTGATATACCAAATGTCGGTGAAGGGTCACTTGGTAAATTAGATGAATGCGGAATGGTGTATGTCGGAGCTGAAGTTAACGCTGGTGATATCTTAGTTGGCAAGATTACACCTAAGGGCGAAACTCAATTATCTCCAGAAGAAAAACTTTTGCGCGCAATTTTTGGAGAAAAAGCTTCCGATGTTAAAGATACTTCATTAAGAGTGCCTTCTAGTATTAATGGAACCGTCATTGGGGTTGAAGTGTTTACTAGAGACGGCATGGAAAAGGATGAAAGAACACAGTCAATTGAATCAGATCATCTAGCGGTTGCAAAAAAAGACATGGATGATCAAATCAAGATTATTAATGATGCAACAAGAATTCGTTTGGTTGATATTATTAAAGGTTCTAAAATTACTAAAGGACCAGGTCTTAAAAAAGGTTCTTCTGTAACAGCTGATGATCTTACAGAACTAAGTTTAGATGAATTATTTTCAGTCAGAACATCTGATGACAACTCAAATAATAAAATTGAAGATGCAGAAAAATCACTTAATCAGTACCTTCAAAATATACAAGAAAGCTTTGATGAGAAAAAGCAAAAAATTATCAGAGGTCACGATCTAGCACCTGGTGTTATCAAGATTGTAAAAGTGTACCTTGCCGTTAAGAGGCGAATTCAGCCTGGAGACAAAATGGCTGGAAGGCATGGTAATAAAGGAGTTATTTCAGAAATTATGCCTATAGAAGACATGCCATACGACAGTAATGGGAATCCTATAGACATTGTTTTGAATCCCTTGGGAGTACCCTCTCGAATGAATGTGGGCCAGATACTTGAAACACATATGGGATCAGCAGCAAAAGGAATTGGTGAAAAAATTAATAAAATGATTAAATCCAAAGCTAAATCAGATGAATTAAAAAAATACCTTGATGTTTTATACAACAAAAACGCTGCTATTAAAGAAGATCTCAATTCATTTAATAATACTGAGATTCAATCCTTAGCCTCCAATCTTGCCAATGGGCTTCCAATAGCTACTCCAGTTTTTGATGGTGCCAAGGAATCTGAAATAAAGGATTTACTTAAACTAGCTGATCTTCCTGAGTCAGGGCAATTAACATTGTTTGATGGTAGAACAGGCAGACAGTTTGAGCGTCCTGTAACTGTAGGATATATGTACATGATCAAGCTAAATCACTTGGTTGACGATAAAATGCATGCACGTTCTACAGGTTCTTACAGCCTTGTTACCCAGCAGCCGCTTGGTGGTAAGGCTCAATTTGGTGGTCAAAGGTTTGGTGAAATGGAGGTTTGGGCTCTTGAGGCATATGGCGCTTCTTATACGTTGCAAGAAATGCTAACTGTTAAATCTGATGATGTGCCTGGTAGAACAAAAATGTATAAAAATATTGTTGATGGAAATTACGAAATGGATGCAAACATTCCTGAATCCTTTAATGTTCTTACAAAGGAAATCAGATCTCTTGGCATAAATTTAGAACTTGACTCAGAAAAATAGGAGAAATAATTGAAAGATTTATTAAATTCACTGAAAGCAAAACAGGAAGATTTTTCTTCTATAACTGCTGGGTTAGCCTCTCCTCAAATGGTCAGATCATGGTCATTTGGCGAAGTTAAAAAACCTGAAACCATTAACTATAGAACTTTTAAACCAGAAAGAGATGGACTATTTTGTGCAAAGATATTTGGACCAGTAAAAGATTACGAATGTGTTTGTGGAAAATACAAGCGAATGAAGCACAGAGGTGTCGTCTGTGAAAAATGTGGAGTTGAGGTAACTCTTGCAAAAGTTCGAAGAGAAAGAATGGGCCACATAGAGCTTGCTGCTCCAGTAGCTCATATATGGTTTTTAAAATCACTTCCTTCAAGAATAGGCTTGCTACTAGATATAACACTAAGGGAGATTGAAAGAGTTTTATATTTCGAAAGCTTTATAGTTACTGATCCAGGCTTGACTGAGCTTGAGAAATGTCAGATTTTAACAGAAGAAGAATTTGTAGAAGCATACGACGAATATGGAGATGAGTTCACGGCATCTATGGGTGCAGAAGCAGTTCAGGTTTTGTTGCAAGAAATAGACTTAGCTGAAGAGATAAGAATTATCAGGGAAGAGGTTCCGCAAACAAATTCAGAAACCAAATTAAAGAAGCTATCCAAAAGACTTAAGCTTCTTGAGGCGTTTAACGAATCAGGCAACAAGCCGGAATGGATGATTATGAATGTTTTACCAGTCTTACCTCCAGATTTAAGACCTTTGGTTCCTCTTGAAGGCGGCCGCTTTGCCACATCAGATCTCAACGATTTATACCGAAGAGTTATAAATAGAAATAATAGATTAAAGCGACTTCTAGAGTTAAGTGCTCCAGATATTATTGTGAGAAATGAAAAGAGAATGTTACAAGAAAGTGTAGACGCACTTTTAGACAATGGAAGAAGGGGTCGAGTGATTACTGGAACCAATAAACGCCCACTTAAGTCATTGGCAGATATGATTAAAGGTAAAGGCGGCAGATTTAGACAAAATTTATTAGGCAAACGTGTTGATTATTCAGGAAGATCAGTCATCGTGGCTGGCCCTAACTTGAAATTACATCAGTGCGGGCTGCCAAAAAAAATGGCTTTGGAACTATTTAAACCCTATGTTTATGGCAAACTCGAGCAAAACGAATTAGCAACTACTATTAAGGCTGCAAAAAAATTAGTTGAAAGAGAAACTCCTGAAGTGTGGGAAATTCTTGCCGAAGTTATCAGAGAACATCCTATTCTATTAAATAGAGCTCCTACTCTCCATAGGCTTGGTATTCAAGCATTTGAACCCCTTCTTGTTGAAGGAAAAGCAATCCAACTCCATCCTTTAGTTTGTGTTGCATTTAACGCAGACTTTGATGGAGATCAGATGGCAGTTCATGTTCCTCTTTCAATTGAAGCGCAATTAGAAGCTCGAGCTTTAATGATGTCTACCAATAATATTTTATCTCCTGCAAATGGCGAGCCAATAATTAATCCAACTCAAGACATTGTTCTTGGTCTCTATTACATGACTAGGGATAAAGTAAATGTAAAAGGAGACGGAAGGGTCTTCAGTAATCCTGATGAGGTTTTAAGAGCATATGAATCTGAAACTTTAGATATACATGCAAACATTAAAGTTAGAATTACAAACGTAGATAATGGAACTTATTTAGAAGATACTACTGTGGGAAGAGTTCTTGTTTGGAGAATCTCTCCAATAGAGGTTGGTTTTGACAACGTAAATAAAACTCTTGATAAAAAATCTGTTTCAAAGCTCATAGATATTTCGTATAGAAAAGCTGGTTTGAAAGCAACAGTTATATTTGCTGATCAGTTAATGTACTTAGGTTTTGAGCATTCTACACGATCTGGATCTTCTATTGGTGTTGATGATTTTATGATCCCTGAAGAAAAAACTTCGATAATTGATTTAGCTGAAAAAGAAGTTAAATCTATTGAGTCCCAGTATGAATCTGGTTTAGTTACACAAGGTGAGCGTTATAATAAAGTTATTGATATTTGGTCTCGTGCAAATGAAAAAGTTGCTAAAGCAATGATGTCAAAAATTAGCACTGATCAAGTTGAGGACTCTGATGGAAAAGAGGTTGATCAAGCATCCTTTAATTCTGTTTTTATTTATGCTGACTCGGGTGCAAGGGGATCTCCAGCTCAGATAAGACAGCTTTCTGGAATGCGTGGCCTAATGTCCAAGCCCGACGGATCTATTATTGAAACTCCAATTACAGCTAACTTTAGAGAAGGCCTATCAGTTCTTCAGTATTTTATATCTACTCATGGAGCTAGAAAAGGTCTTGCAGATACTGCTTTAAAAACAGCTAACTCAGGATATTTAACAAGAAGATTGTGTGATGTTGCTATGGATTCAGTTGTTGTTGAAGAGGATTGTGGCACCGAACAATCTATCATTGTCTCATCAATTGTTGAAGGCGGAGATATTATTCAGCCTCTTTCAGAAAGGATACTCGGAAGGGTAATTGCTGAACCAATTTTTGATTTAGAAGAGAAAGAAATATATCCAGTGGGCCATCTTATTGATGAGGATTCAGTCAAAAAAATAGATGAATTAAATATTTCTTCATTAAAAGTTCGATCTCCTATGACTTGTGAAGCAAGTTATGGTGTTTGTGCAATGTGCTATGGAAGAGATCTTGCAAGAGGTCACTTAGTCCATAGAGGTGAGGCAGTAGGTGTTGTAGCAGCTCAATCTATCGGTGAACCAGGCACACAGCTCACTATGCGTACTTTCCATATTGGTGGTGCAGCCTCGAGCTCATCAGAAGATAATGCAATTATTGCAAATAATGCAGGAGTCATTAACCTGTCTTCAGACATTAAAACAGTTACAAATAAAGATAAGCAAGAAGTTGTTGTTTCAAGAAATAGTCAGGTGACTCTTATTGATGAAAAAGGCAAGTTAATTGAACAGCATAAATTAATTTATGGAGCTACCTTATTTATAAAAGACCAGACAAATATTGAACCAGGCATGAAAGTGGCTGGTTGGGACCCATATACCCGCCCAATTATTAGTGAAGTTGAGGGAATTGTTCAATTTACTGATATAGAAGACGGCGTTACTGTTAGATCTAAAACAGATGAATTAACTGGATTAAGTAGCATAGAAGTCATTGATGTAGCAGAGAGACCTTCTGCAGGAAAAGATAAAATTCCTTCAATTGCTTTGGTTGATAAAACAGGAAAACCTGTACCCTTAGGAGAGCATAAAACTCCTGCTAATTATTCACTACCAGCTAAGGCACTTGTGAACTTAAAAGATGGTAAAAAACTTTATGCTGGAGAGGTCTTAGCAAGAATACCCCTAGAAGGATCCAAAACAAAAGATATCACCGGTGGTTTGCCAAGAGTAGCTGATCTTTTCGAAGCAAGGAAGCCTAAGGATGCAGCGGTTCTTGCTGAAGATAGCGGAACTATTGCCTTTGGCAAAGAAACCAAAGGTAAAGTAAGATTAGTTATAACTCCGGATGGTGCAACTAAAAAAGCTCAAAATACAGAGATGCTTATCCCTAAGCATAGAATTTTGACTGTCTTTGAGGGTGAAAGGATTGAGAAAGGTGACATTATTTCTGATGGCCCATTAAGCCCTCATGATATTTTGAAATTAAGAGGCATCCCTCAACTTACAAACTTTATTGTGAATGAAATCCAAGATGTCTATAGGCTTCAGGGCGTACTGATTAATGATAAGCATATTGAAACTATACTTCGCCAAATGCTCAGAAAAGCATTGATAGTTGATGGCGAGGATACTAAGTTCATTCAAGGTGATCAGGTCGAGTATGCAGAATTGATTGAAGAAAATGCAAAGACAGTTGCAGCCAAAAAAGAACCAGCAACATTTGAAAGAGTTCTACTTGGTATTACTAAAGCTTCCCTAACAACTAATTCATTTATCTCTGCTGCCTCTTTCCAAGAAACCACACGTGTTCTCACTGAGGCATCTGTAACGGGTAAAGTAGATTATCTTCGAGGTCTTAAAGAAAATGTTGTTGTTGGAAGATTAATTCCCGCAGGAACAGGTATGGAATTCCATGACCTAATGGCTGCAAAAAAAGCTAGCGATTCCAATGAATCTATGCTTTCAGAGGATGATATTGAAGCAGCACTTAGACAAGAATTACAAGAAACAGAGGAATAATGTTGACCACAAAGAATCATGTCTATAAAATCGCGTCAAAATATTAAATTATGGCTACTGTAAATCAATTAATAAGAAAACCCAGAAAACCTAAAATTAGGAAAACTGATGTACCAGCTCTAGAAAAATCGCCACAAAGAAGAGGCGTTTGCACCCGGGTTTATACAACCACTCCTAAGAAACCTAATTCAGCATTAAGAAAAGTATGTAGGGTTAGATTAACAAGTGGCTATGAAGTCACTTCCTACATTGGTGGTGAAGGACATAACTTACAGGAGCATTCAGTTGTTTTAATTCGTGGAGGAAGGGTAAAAGATCTCCCGGGAGTACGATATCATACTGTTAGGGGTTCCTTAGATACATCAGGTGTAGCAAATAGAAAACAGCGCAGATCCAAATATGGAGCTAAAAAAGGTAAATAAGTATGCCAAGAAGAAGAAGTCCTGAAAAACGAAAAATCTTACCAGATCCTAAGTACAAAGATATTATCGTTGCTAAATTCATGAATCACATTATGAAAGATGGCAAGAAGTCTGTTGCAGAAAAAATAGTATATGGTGCGTTTAGCAAAATTGATCAGACCGCAAAAACCGATCCTGTGGAACTATTCAAAAAAGCACTTGATAAAATTGGCCCTATGGTCGAGGTTAAATCAAGGAGAGTTGGTGGAGCCACATATCAAGTTCCAATAGAAGTAAGACCCTCAAGAAGGCAAGCTCTTGCAATGCGCTGGTTAGTTGAAGCTGCAAGAAAAAGAAGTGAAAAATCTATGGATCATAGATTAGCTGGAGAGCTAGCTGATGCATCAGAAGGCAAAGGCTCTGCAGTCAAAAAGAAAGAAGATGTACATCGCATGGCTGAAGCCAATAAAGCATTCTCACATTTCCGTTTTTAATTAGTAATATTTCATAGGTTTTAATATGGCTAGACAGACTGAACTTAGCAAGTACAGAAACATTGGTATATGTGCTCACGTTGATGCAGGCAAAACTACAACTACAGAAAGAGTGCTTTTTTATACTGGCTTATCTCATAAAATTGGTGAAGTGCATGATGGCGCTGCAACCATGGACTGGATGGAGCAAGAGCAAGAAAGAGGCATTACTATTACTTCAGCAGCAACAACATGCTTTTGGTCTGGCATGGAGCAACAGTTCCCTCAGCATAGAATTAATATTATTGATACGCCAGGCCACGTTGACTTTACAATCGAGGTTGAGAGATCTCTAAGAGTCCTTGACGGAGCCGTTGTAGTATTTTGTGGTACCTCGGGAGTAGAGCCACAATCAGAAACTGTCTGGCGTCAAGCAGATAGATATGAAGTTCCAAGAATTGTATTTGTTAATAAGATGGATAGAGCTGGCGCTGACTTTTCTCGAGTAACTGATCAAATTAAAGACAGATTAAAAGCCAATGTAGTTCCTATGCAATACAACATTGGCGCCGAAGAAAATTTTAAAGGTGTTGTAGATTTAGTCAAAATGAAGGCGATTTTTTGGAACGAAGAGGATCAAGGTCTGACCTTCGAGGAGAAAGAGATTCCTGAAGACATTATTGGTGTTTGCAAATCTCTACGAGAATCTATGATGGAAAGTGCTGCAGAAGCAAATGAAGAACTTATGAATACCTATATTGAAAGTGGAGAATTAAGTGATGATCAGATCAAAGAAGGGATTCGAATTAGAACGCTTGCAAACGAGATAATTCCTGCATTTTGCGGATCTGCTTTTAAAAACAAAGGAGTTCAAGCTGTTCTAGATGCAGCAATCGAATACTTACCAGCACCCAATGAAGTTAAAGCTATCAAGGGATCGCTTCCAAGTGATGAAGAAGTTGAGGTATCTAGGTCATCCTCAGACGAAGAACCATTTTCTGCATTAGCATTTAAAATAGCTACTGATCCATTTGTTGGTACATTGACATTCATCCGAGTTTATTCAGGCGTTCTCTCAGTAGGTGATGGAGTCATGAATGCAACTAAAGACAAGAAGGAAAGAGTTGGCCGAATGGTGCAAATGCATTCAAATGATCGCAATGAAATTAAAGAAATTAGAGCAGGTGACATAGCAGCTTGCATTGGTTTGAAAGATGTCACTACTGGGGATACCATTTGTGATCTGAAAGACCAAGTTGTTTTAGAGCGAATGGATTTTCCAGAACCAGTCATTTCAGTTGCTGTTGAACCTAAAACAAAAGTTGATCAGGAGAAAATGGGCGTTGCTTTGGGAAAACTTGCCCAAGAAGACCCCTCTTTTAGAGTTCATACAGACGAAGAGTCTGCTCAAACAATTATTTCTGGCATGGGCGAACTCCACTTAGATGTATTGGTTGATAGAATGAGAAGAGAGTTCGATGTTGAGGCAAATATTGGAAAGCCACAAGTTTCTTATCGAGAGACTATTAGAGAGTCTGTAGATATTGAAGGTAAATTTGTGAGACAAAGTGGCGGAAAAGGACAATACGGCCATGTTTGGCTCAAATTAGAACCTCTTGGCTTAGATGATGAGTATGAATTTGTAGATAAGATAGTTGGCGGCGTTGTTCCAAAAGAATACATACCAGCCGTTGACAAAGGTATTCAAGAGCAAATGAAAAATGGTGTTATTGCAGGCTATCCATTGTTAGCTCTTAGAGCTACTTTGTATGATGGGTCCTTCCATGATGTTGATTCTAGTGAGATGGCTTTTAAAATTGCAGGTTCCATGGCTCTTAAGGAAGGCTGCTTGAAAGCGAGACCAGTCCTTTTAGAACCTATGATGGCAGTTGAGGTAGTTACTCCAGAGGAGCATATGGGAGACGTTGTAGGTGATTTAAATAGAAGGAGAGGCATAATTTTAGGAATGGATGAGATACCAACTGGTAAAACAGTTCGGTCAGAAGTACCTTTATCTGAGATGTTTGGATATGCAACAGATTTAAGGTCGGCTACTCAAGGTAGAGCAAGTTTTTCTATGGAATTTTTAAAATATGCTGAAGTTCCAAATAATATTGCAGAGCAGTTAAAAACAACATAAAACAACAAACATAATAATGCCCTAAATTTGTTGACATTGGGGCCTTTAGAGTCATAGAATACGCAACATTTTGCATAAAGCAAAAATATAGGGAGTATATAAATTGGACAATCAATCAATAAGAATCCGCTTAAAAGCGTTTGATTATAGGTTGATTGATGCTTCAACTAAGTTAATAGTTGAAACTGCAAAGAAAACTGGTGCGATTGTTAAGGGTCCAATTCCATTGCCAGTTAAAAAGGAAAGAACAACAATCTTGACATCTCCACATAAAGACAAAGATGCAAGAGATCAATATGAGATAAGAACATATAAGAGACTTATGGATATAGTAGAACCTACAGATAAAACTGTCGATGCTTTAATGAAGCTTGATCTTTCATCTGGGGTTGATGTGCAGATTAGCCTAGGCTAATTTGTTACTTTTTTAACGCTTAGCGGCCATAGAGGGTTATTAGCCCCGTATAAAAGGAGAAAAAATTGAGCATTGGCTTAGTTGGAAAAAAATCAGGAATGTCTAGACTTTTTCAAGAAGACGGTACTTCCTCACCTGTAACAGTCATTTCAGTTGCAGCTAATTTTATTGCAGACATCAAAACGCATGAAAAACATGGTTATAGTGCTGTTGTAGTCTCAAAAAATACTTCAAAAAACTTAACCAAATCGTCTTCTGAATTTTTCAAGAAACAAAATATACCTAATGGAGAGTTATTTGAGTTTAGGACTGAAGATACTAATGATCTCAAAGTTGGAAATCACATAACAGCAGATATTTTTGAAGTTGGAAAAAAGGTTGATGTTACAGGAACATCAAAGGGTAAGGGTTATGCTGGGGTTATTAAAAGACACAATTTTGCTATGCAAGATGCAACTCATGGAAATTCTTTAGCTCACAGGGCGCATGGTTCGATCGGTCAATGTCAAACTCCTGGAAGAGTTTGGAAAGGAAAAAAAATGTCAGGACATATGGGTCACGAAAGAAAAACTATCCAAAGTTTAGAACTAATTGGAGCAGATGTTCAGAATAACCTACTTTATGTAAAAGGCGCTGTCCCTGGCTTCAAAGGCTCTACACTTAAAATTACCCCCGCGGTGAAACAAAAATGAAATTAAATTTGTTAAATATTGATAATAAAAAATCAGATTTACAGATTTCTGAAAGTACTTTTGGAAAAGAGTTCAATGAAACACTTGTCCATCAAGCTGTTGTTACGTATTTAGCTGGATCCAGACAGGGCTCGCACAAACAAAAAACTAGGTCAGAAGTTAGAGGTGGTGGAAAGAAACCATATAGACAAAAGGGTACTGGTCGCGCAAGGGCTGGAACAATCAGAAGTCCTATATGGAGAGGCGGTGGAGTAGCATTTGCCGCGACTCCGAGAGATTACTCTAAGAAAATTAATAAAAAAATGTATAGAGCCGCAATAAGCTCTATATTTTCCGAACTTCACAGACAAGATCGTCTTGTAGCTATTGAGCAGCCAAAATTTGAAGCACCCAAAACCAAAGAAATGTCTGGCTTCTTACAGCAGTTTAAATTAGAAAACGTACTGATTATTCTTGATGAAATGGACACAAATTTGTATCTGTCTGCTAGGAATATCCCTAATGTGGAAGTTGTAACAGTAAAAGAAATTAATCCGGTTATTTTGCTTAGGTCCGAAAAGGTAGCTGTTACACCTGCAGCATTTAAATTAATTGAGGCTTGGGTTTAATGAATAAAGAAAAATTATTGACATTAATACACTCTCCTTATATCACTGAGAAAGCTTCGTCTTTAGGAAGTATGAACCAGGTTATTTTCAAAGTTGATATATCTGCATCTAAGCTAGAAATTAAGAAAGCGGTTGAAGATCTTTTTGATGTCAAGGTTGATAACGTGACCACATCAACACAAAAAGGAAAAGCAAAAAGAAATAGGTTTGGTATATATAAAAGATCAGACTATAAAAAAGCGTTCGTTTCTTTGAAAGAAGGCTCTGAAATCCAATTTGAAGGTATTAGTTAATCATGGCAGTCATAAAAGCAAAACCAACTAGTCCAGGCAGAAGAGGCGTAATCTATATAAAGTCAGATCTTTATAAAGGTCGACCTCATAAAGCTTTGTTAGAGAAAAAATCAAAAAATGGTGGCAGAAATAATAATGGCAGGATAACTGTAAGGCATCAAGGCGGTGGCCATAAGCAGCATTATAGAGTTATAGATTTCAAAAGAGACAAGACAGATGTCCCAGCAGTTGTGGAAAGGATTGAGTATGATCCAAATAGATCTGCCCATTTAGCATTACTTAAATATGCTGATGGTGAAAGAAGATATATCATTGCACCTAGCAAGATTAAATTAGGTGATCCTGTCCTTTCAGCAGATCAGACTGAAATGAAGTCTGGTAATTGTATGAAGTTAGTCAATATTCCTCTTGGAACAACTATCCACTGCGTTGAAATGAAACCAGGAAAGGGAGCTCAGATTGCTAGAAGCGCTGGAACATCTGCGAGATTGGTTGCTAAGGAAGGTATATATGCAACTTTGAGATTGCAGTCTGGTGAGATGCGTAAAATTTTATCTGCATGTAAAGCGACCTTAGGCACTGTATCTAATCAAGAAAATAATTTACGTTCTTTAGGCAAAGCTGGCGCTAAAAGATGGAGAGGCGTGAGGCCAACTGTCCGAGGAGTGGCAATGAATCCAGTAGACCATCCACATGGTGGGGGAGAAGGAAGAACTTCTGGTGGCAGGCACCCATCGACTCCATGGGGCATTCCAACTAAAGGCTATAAAACAAGAAAAAATCAACGAACAGATGATCTGATTGTTAGAAGAAGAGCTAAAAGGAAATAATAATGCCTAGATCACTTAAAAAAGGACCATTCATTGATTTATCGCTTCAAAAAGCTGTAGATAAGTCAATTAGTGAAAATAGTAAAAAGCCTATTAAAACTTGGTCTAGAAGATCTATGATCAGCCCAGCTATGGTTGGATTGACAATTTCTGTTCATAACGGAAGACAACATGTACCTGTTTATATTAACGAAGATATGGTCGGCCACAAATTAGGAGAGTTCGCTATTACCAGGACTTTCAGAATGCACTCTGGAGATAGAAAGGCTAAATAATGGAAACTAGAGCATATTTAAAAGGAACCAGGCTATCTGCACAAAAAGCGAGTTTAGTTGCTGATGTAGTAAGAGGCAAATCAGTCCATGCTGCAATGGACTTCCTTTCCTTTCACAAACAAAAAGCCTCAGCAGTGATAAAAAAACTTTTAGAGTCTGCAATTGCCAATGCTGAAAATAATGATAAGGCTGATATTGATTTATTGATAGTTAAATCAGTCATTGTGAACCAAGGCATGAGACTAAAAAGAATGAAACCTCGAGCAAGAGGAAGGGCTGACAGAATTATTAAACCAACTTGTCATATTGAAATAATTTTATCGGAGCAGGAGAAGTAATGGGTCAAAAAGTTCATCCAACTGGCTTTCGACTTGGTGTTATCAAAAAACATAATGCCTTGTGGTATGCAAAAGGAAAATCTTTTAGAGAAAATCTAATTGAAGATCTAAAAGTAAGAAATCATATTAATGAAAAATTGAGATTCTCCTCTATTAGTAAAGTGGAGCTGGAAAGGTCTGCACAAAATTTTGTTGTAAATATTCATACCTCAAGACCAGGTATTATTATTGGTAAAAAGGGAGAAGAAATTGAGTCTTTAAAATCCTCAGTTCAAAAAATTGTCACTCTTCCAGTGCAAGTCAATATCAAAGAAGTGAGAAAACCGGACCTTGATGCCACAATCCTTGCAGAAGGAATTGCTCAACAATTGGAGAGACGAGTCCAATTCAGAAGAGCAATGAAGCGCGCTGTTCAAAGCGCTATGAGACAAGGCGCCAAAGGTATTAGAACTGAGGTCTCTGGAAGATTAGGTGGAGCAGAAATTGCAAGGGCTGAGTGGTATAGGGAGGGGCAGGTCCCACTTCACACACTAAGAGCAAATATAGACTACGGAGTAGCAGAAGCTGCAACAACATACGGTTTAATTGGCGTCAAAGTACATGTTTATACAGGTGAAATATTAGGTGATCCTTTTAAAGATGAGGATAAGGGAAGTTAATCATGTTACAACCAAAGCAAACAAAGTTTAGAAAGATGCATAAAGGCCGCAATAGAGGTCTTGCTCAATCAGGTAATACAATAGCATTTGGCGAGTATGCATTAAAAGCTACAACTAGAGGTAGGATTACTGCTCGTCAGATTGAGTCTGCAAGAAGAGCTATGACAAGATCTATCAAAAGGGGCGGTAATATTTGGATTCGTATATTTCCTGACAAACCTATAACAAAAAAACCACTAGAGGTTAGAATGGGTAAAGGTAAAGGTAATGTCGAGTATTGGGTAAGCTTGGTGCAGCCTGGTACTGTCTTATACGAAATGGCTGGTGTGTCAGAAGAAGTCGCAAGAGAGGCTTTTCAACTGGCTGCAGCCAAACTTCCAGTTAGAACAACATTTATTAAAAAGGCACTATAGTAATGGCAAAGTTAACAAGTGATCTTCAAGATCTTCGAAAAAAAGACATTAAAGCTCTTCAGAGCTTGGTCTTAGAGATTAGAGAGAATCAGTTTAAAAATAGGATGAAGCATAAGACCGGACAGCTTACCGAGTCTCATCTATTAACTATTGACAGAAAAAAAATTGCTCAAATAAAGACTATTATTAATGAAAAAAAATCTGAGGAAGTATCAGCATGAGTACCAATCCAAGGCAGCTTACTGGCATTGTAATAAGCGATAAAGCTGATAAAACAATCACAGTGAAAGTTGAGCGAAAAGTGAAACATCCAACCTACGGAAAAATCATGAAGCGATCCACCAAAGTTCATGCCCATGATGAAGATAATATGGCTAAAACTGGAGATTTAGTTACCGTCGAAGAATGTAGACCTTACTCAAAGTCTAAAACTTGGAAGCTACTGTCTGAGAATCCAGTTATTCAAACTACCGAAGTAGAAGCTGAAGGAGACCACTCATGATTCAAATGCAATCAATTTTAACTATTGCAGATAATAGTGGTGCTAGAAGCGTCATGTGCATCAAGGTGCTTGGAGGCTCTAAAAGACGTTATGCAAATATTGGTGATGTCATTAAAGTTGCAATTAGGGAGGCTATTCCAACTGGAAAGGTTAAAAAGGGTCAAGTCGTAGATGCGTTGGTAGTTAGGACAAAAAAAGGCGTCAGAAGAAGGGATGGTTCGCTAATTAAATTCGATGAAAATGCAGCCGTTTTAATTGGTGGTAATAAAGCCCCAATTGGCACCAGAGTTTTTGGTCCAGTTACACGTGAGCTTCGAGATGGTAAACATATGAAAATCCTCTCCTTGGCTCCGGAAGTATTGTGATGAAAAAAAATAATCAAACAATAACGAAGTTACGGACTGGCGATGAGGTGATAGTCATCTCAGGAAAAGATATTGGAAAAAAGGGAACTGTCCAAAAAATATCTAAATTTAACAATAAAGCGGTTATATCTGGCATTAATTTGATGAAAAAACATACGAAGCCTAATCCTCAGCTGGGTGAAGCTGGCGGGATTGTTGAAAAAGAAGCTGCAATAAATCTATCTAATATCGCTATTTGGAATCCAAAACAGAAAAAGGCAGACAGAATCTCCTTTCAAACTGATGGAGAAAAAAAATTAAGAGTGTTTACATCAGATAAAAAAGAAATTAAATCATGAGTTTAAAAGAAACTTTCCATAAAGAATTACTTCCTCAATTAAAGGATAAATTGGGAATCAATAATGTGATGGCTGTTCCAAAACTTACCAAGGTAGTAATCAATATGGGAGTTGGAGAGGCACTCACTGATAAAAAACATTTAGAATCTGCGGTCAATGATTTGGAATCTATTGCAGGGCAAAAAGCCGTAATAACTAAAGCAAAAAAATCTGTTGCAAGTTTTAAATTGCGAGAAGGCTGGCCAGTAGGATGCAAGGTCACATTAAGGGGTGATAGCATGTATGACTTCATAGATCGTTTAGTAAATATTGCAATTCCTAGGGAAAGAGATTTTAGAGGTCTAAATCCGAAATCATTTGATGGCCAAGGTAATTACAGCATGGGCATTAAAGAACAAATAATTTTCCCAGAGATTAACTATGACAATATCGACAAGATCAGAGGCATGGATATTTGTATCAATACGTCAGCCTCAAACAAGGAAGATGCCAAGGCATTATTAGAAATATTAAATTTCCCGTTTAAAAAATAAGGTAAAAATAAATGACAAGAAAATCAGTAATAGCTAGAGACGTCAAAAGACAAAAAATGGTAGAACGCTATGCAGAAAAAAGATCTGCTTTGAAAAGCGCTTTTTTGAATCCTGATAATTCTTATGAAGAAAAAATGGCAGCTTTTGAGAAACTACAAAAACTTCCAAGAAATTCAAGCCCTTCTAGAGTTACCAGAAGATGCTCTATGACTGGAAGACCGCATGCTGTATATAGAAAATTTGGACTTAGCAGAATTAAACTACGTGAAGCTGCAATGCGCGGTGACATCCCTGGATTGGTTAAATCAAGTTGGTAATATTATGAGTTTACAAGACCCTACATCAGATTGTTTAACAAGAATTAGAAACGGCCTAATGCGAGGTAAAAAGGTTGTAAATGCGCCTTTTTCTAAATTTAAGCATGAACTCGTATCTTTGCTTGTCAAGGAGGGCTACATAGCTTCTTGTGAAAAAATTAAATTAGAAGGCAAGGATTCTTTAAGCATTACATTAAAGTATATTAACGAGGATCCTGCAATTAGAGAAATTAAAAGAATTTCAAAACCAAGCTTAAGAAGATATTCATCATCTTCAGACCTCCCTGAAGTCAAAAATGGATTAGGAATCTTTATTCTCTCCACCAACAAAGGATTAATGAGTGATAAAGATGCTAGATCACAGAATATCGGTGGTGAAGTTATTTGTGAGGTTTTTTAATTATGTCTAGAGTTGCTAAAAATCCAATATCAATACCCTCAGGTATAGAAATTAAGCTAGATGAAAAAGCTATTATAGTTTCTGGTTCTAAAGGCAAATCTGAATTTGCTTTTCCAGAATCTGTTTCTGTAATTCATGCAGATGATGTTATTAAAGTTTCTTATGATGAATCCTCTCCAAATTCTACTGCTCTTGCTGGAACAACTCGTTCCTTAATTAATAATATGGTTATTGGAGTTTCCGAAGGTTTCCAGAAAACATTATTGCTTGTCGGGGTTGGATACAGGGCTAAAGCTAACGGAAAAAAATTAGAGCTCACTTTAGGATTTTCTCATCCAGTTCACTACGACCTCCCAGATGAAGTTGAAGTTGAAACACCATCGCAGACAGAAGTTGTTCTCAAAAGTCATGATAAGCAAGTTTTAGGACAAGTTGCTGCCGAAATTAGAGCTTTTAGACCACCTGAGCCCTATAAAGGCAAGGGTGTGAAATATGCAGACGAAATTATTAGAAGAAAAGAAGCTAAGAAAGCAGCAGGAGCATAAAAAATGATTTCTAAATTAGACTCCAGATTAAGACGCGCAGCAAAGACCAGAATTAGAATATCACAGCAAGATAAACCAAGATTGTCTGTCTTTAAATCTTCTCAAAATATGTATGCACAAATTTTTGACCCAGCTGGATCAACTGTATTAGTTTCAGCATCAACTAATGAGAAAGAAAACAAGATGACCGCAAATAATTTAATTTCTGCTAAAGCTATTGGTCAAAAGATTGCAGAGAGAGCGATAGAGGCTGGTATTAAGAAAGTAGTATTTGATCGTTCAGGTTACAAATATCATGGTCGCATAAAAGCTATTGCAGAATCAGCTAGAGAAGCTGGATTGGAGTTTTAAAAAATGAGTCAACAAAATAATAATTTGCAACAACAAGACGCTCTAGAAGAAAAACTAGTCCAGGTAAATAGAGTTGCGAAGGTTGTAAAAGGTGGGCGTATATTTGGATTCACAGCATTGTGTGTGGTTGGTGATGGTAAGGGAAAAGTTGGATTTGGAAGAGGAAAAGCAAAAGAGGTCCCTATCGCAATTCAGAAAGCTATGGAAAATGCTAGAAGAAATATGGTCGACGTAAGCTTGAACGCTTCTACTTTATGGTATCCAGTCAAGGCAAAACATGGTGCAGCAAAAGTTTATATGCAACCTGCTGCCGAAGGAACTGGAATCATTGCTGGTGGTGCTATGAGGTCTGTGCTCGAATTAGTTGGTGTTCAAAATGTTTTAGCGAAATGTTATGGATCAACAAATCCAGTAAATGTTGTAAGAGCGACTATTAATGCCTTGCGCTCAATGGAATCCCCAGAAGAAGTGGCATCAAGAAGAGGTAAAAAGACGGTTGAAATATCATGAGCAATAAAACAATAGACATAAAACTTGTTAAGAGCAGCATTGGAAGATTACCTAATCATAAAAAATGCGTTAAGGGACTTGGTTTTAGAAAATTGCAGCAGACTGTTTCTGTCGAGGATACTCCAAGTAATCGAGGCATGATTAATAAAATCAGGGATATGTTGGAAATTACAGAGAGCTAGAAATGGAAAACTCAGAAACAAATAATTCACTTGGCTTAAATACACTAACTAGTACTGGCACTTCAAAAAATAGAAAACGTGTTGGAAGGGGCATTGGTTCTGGGACAGGTAAAACTGCTGGAAGAGGCCACAAAGGACAGAAATCTAGATCGGGTGGTTCAATTGCAAGAGGTTTTGAGGGTGGTCAGATGCCACTTCAACAAAGAATTCCTAAATTTGGTTTTTCATCCAGAGTAAACAGAGGCTCTAAGGAGGTCAATCTTAAAAATATAGCCTCCATGGCTGATGTTAATCTTGATAGCCTGAAAGCTAATAGAATCATTTCTCAAGCAACAAAAAAAGTAAAAATTTTTGGTGTATGTGAGGTCTCTCAACCAATGACTGTATCAGGAATCCTAGTAACAAAAGGCGCCAAGGAATCAATTGAAAAAGCCGGGGGAACAGTTGCATTCATTGAAGAAAAACCAATTAAAGAAAAGTTTATTAAAAGATCGAAGAAAACAGATACAAAAACTCTTAAAGATAAAGAGGAGTCTGCTGAGTAATATTTATGGCTGATCAAAATAAAGGAATGAGCGATCTATGGAGAAGACTAAGATTTGTCTTCATGGCCATTGTTGTTTATCGCCTTGGAACACATATTCCGATTCCTGGGATTGACCCCGCTAGATTGGCTGCATTGTTTGATCAAAACCAAGGAACCATCCTAGAGATGTTTAATTTATTTTCTGGTGGTGCGTTAGAGAGAATGAGTATCTTTGCTCTTAATGTAGTACCTTACATCTCCGCTGCAATTATTATGCAGTTATTTTCAAATTCAATCCCATATTTGCAAGAACTTAAAAAAGATGGGCAAGCTGGGCGTAATCAAATTACCCAATACACAAGGTATGGAACTGTTGTGCTGGCATTCGTTCAAGCCTCTGCCTTAGCTGTAACACTCGGAGCAAGCGGCTTAGCATATGAGCCAGGAACTTCATTTTTCATTTCTGCAGTTTTTAGTGTTGTTGCTGGAACTATTTTTTTAATGTGGCTTGGAGAACAAATCTCAGAGCGTGGAATTGGTAATGGGATTTCTATTATTATTGCCACCAGTATTTTGACTGGGATTCCAGGTGCCATTGGACAAGCTCTCGAGCAGGCGCGCCAGGGTGATCTTAATATCTTATTACTCTTAGGAATAGGAGTTTTAGCAATGCTTGTCATTGCCATAGTTGTTTTTATCGAAAGAGGGCAAAGACGCATCACAGTAAATTATGCACAACGACAACAAGGTAGAAAATTGATGCAAGCGCAAGCAAGTCATTTGCCCTTCAAGGTAAATATGGCGGGTGTTATCCCAGCCATTTTTGCTAGTACTTTTTTATTATTTCCCGCTTCACTTTCTACTTGGTTCGGGCAAGCTGAATCCTTTGGGTTTCTTCAAACAATTTCGCTGGCACTGAACCCTGGGCAACCCCTCTATATTCTTACATTTTCTGCACTGATCATTTCATTTTGTTTTATTTGGCTAGCGTTAACATTTGATACAAAAGAGGTAACAGATAATTTAAAAAAATCAGGAGCATTTGTTCCTGGCATTAGGCCGGGAGAGCAGACCGCAGCATATGTTGATAGTGTGTTAGCAAGACTTACGGTATTTGGCAGCATATATCTAACTTTAATATGTTTGCTTCCATTGGCTTTGATTAATTTCGCTGGAGTTTCCTTTTATTTGGGCGGAACCTCTGTATTGATTATTGTGGTTGTATTGATGGATTTTATGTCTCAAGTTCAATCTCATATGATGTCAAATCAATACTCGTCCCTACTTAAGAAAGCAAATTTAAAAAACTATAATCGATAATATGAAAGTAAGAGCATCAGTAAAAAAAATCTGTAGAAATTGTAAAACAGTAAGGCGTAAAGGTGTTTTGTATGTGATATGCAAAACAGATCCAAAACATAAACAAAAGCAAGGGTAATAGAAAATGGCTAGAATTGCAGGCGTAAACGTACCGGAAAATAAGCATCTCGAGATTGCACTAACTCACATATATGGCATAGGTAAGAAAACTGCCCAAGATATTTGTTCAAATCTTAAGCTAGATTATTCTAAAAAGATTTCGGATCTTAGCGAGGAACAGATTGAAAAAATAAGAACTTCTGTTTCAGAATTCACTGTTGAGGGAGATCTTCGTCGATCAGTGAGCACAAATATTAAAAGACTTATGGATCTTGGATGTTATAGAGGCATCAGACACAGAAGAAAGCTTCCAGTTAATGGACAAAGAACTAAAACAAATGCAAGGACCCGCAAGGGCCCTAAAAAACCAATGAGGGCATAATAAATGGCAACTGGTAAAAAAGTTAAAAAAGTTATCTCTGATGGTGTGGCCCACATACATGCATCATTTAATAATACAATCATCACAATCACTGATAAACAGGGAAATGCATTGTGCTGGGCAACTTCAGGTGGCTCTGGATTTCGGGGGTCAAGAAAAAGTACTCCATTTGCTGCTCAAATAGCTGCTGAAAAAGCTGGCAACGCAGCAAAAGAATTTGGGATGATTAATTTAGATGTGAAGGTAAGAGGTCCAGGCGGTGGAAGAGAGTCTGCAATAAGATCCTTAAATTCGTGTGGTCTAAAAATTAAAAGTATTACGGATGTAACACCATTGCCTCATAATGGCTGTCGTCCTTCAAAAAAACGTAGGGTATAGGGGAATCAAATGGCAAGATATAGAGGTCCATCACTAAGATTATCAAGAAGAGAGGGCACAGATCTGTTTTTGAAAAGTGGCTCAAGAGCAATTGAATCAAAATGTAATATGGAAACAGCTCCAGGTGTTCATGGTCTGAGAAGAGGTAGGTTATCAGATTACGGCGTTCAGCTTCGTGAAAAACAAAAAGTTAGAAGGATGTATGGTGTTCTTGAAAAGCAGTTCAGGAATTACTACAAGAAAGCCTCTAAATCCAAAGGTAATACAGGTGAAAATCTACTTAGTTACCTCGAACAAAGACTTGATAATGTCGTATTTCGCATGGGATTTGCTTCAACAAGGGCTGAAGCTCGACAAATGGTTTCGCATAAAGCTTTTCACCTCAACGGAGCTACAGTGAATATCCCATCTTATCAAGTTCAACCTGGCGATGAATTAGAGGTAAGAGAAAAATCTAAATCACAATTAAGAATTAAAAGTGCATTAGATCTTGCTAGTCAAAAAGAAGCTTGTGAGTGGCTTGAAGTTGATTCTAAAACTCTTAAGGGCGTATTTAAATCTGTACCAGATAGAACAGATTTAAGTGCTGAAATTAATGAAAATCTCATTGTTGAGCTTTATTCAAAATAAACCAAGTAAATAACGGAAGGAAATTATGGAAACATCAGTAATAGATCTTTTAGTCCCAACTGACATTCAAGTTGATGACATAGATAGCAACACATCTAAAATTACATTAGAACCATTAGAACGTGGCTTTGGCCATACACTTGGCAATGCTTTAAGAAGAATACTCTTATCTTCTATGCCAGGTGCAGCAATTACAGATGTAACGATTGATGGCATTTCTCATGAATACTCAACAATTGAAGGCGTAAGGGAAGATGTTATAGATATATTGTTAAACCTTAAGGATATGCCCATCAGTCTCATAGAGGGTACAAGTGCTTCAATCAAGCTTGATGTTTCTGGCCCATGTGAAGTTACATCTAATTCATTTGAAGTTCCAGGTAATGTCGAGTTACCTGATGCTGAACATCATGTGGCCTCATTGGTTGATAAAGTGAGTCTATCTTTATCAGCAACCGTTAAGACGGGAAGGGGTTATGAACCTGCAGACTCAAGAAGTGAAGAAGAGAATGTTGTTGGCGCTTTAAAAGTTGATGCATCTTTCAGTCCAGTTAGAAGAGTTGCTTATTCAGTTGAAAATGCAAGATTTGAAAAAAGAACTGATTTAGATAAATTAATTGTTGAATTAGAAACAGATGGAACTCTCGATCCTAAAAAAGCTATAGAGCATGCTGCTACTATTATGCAGCAACAATTAGCAGCTTTCGTTGATCTAGATGCCATTGCAGAGCAAGAAGCTAAGAAAGATCAAAATGACTTTGATCCTTTCTTAATGAGGTCAATTGAAGAGTTAGAGTTAACAGTTCGATCTACTAATTGCTTAAAAGCTGAAAGCATTTTCTTAATTGGTGATCTGCTTCAAAGAACAGAATTTGATCTATTAAAAACTCCAAATTTAGGTAAAAAATCTTTAAATGAAATTAAGGATGTTCTGGCATCCAAAGGCTTCTCTCTGGGTACAACACTAGAGAACTGGCCGCCAATGGGTTAATAAAAATGAGACATAGAAAATCAGGCAGAAAATTAAACAGGAATTCTTCTCATCGCAAGGCCTTGATGAAGAATCTTGCTATAGCCTTTATTGAAAGAGAGCTAATTAAAACAACATTACCAAAGGCAAAGGAACTAAGGTCTTTTGTTGAGCCCTTGATTACAATGGCTAAAGATGACTCGGTTGCAAATCGAAGAAGAGCGTTTAATAAGCTAAGACTTGATTCAGCAGTTAATAAACTCTTTACTAAAATTGCTATTGGGTCAAAAAATAGACCAGGTGGTTATTTAAGAATTATTAAAGCTGGCTTTAGGCCAGGCGACAAAGCTGACATGGCATATGTTGAGTGGGTTGATAGGGAGTTAGATGGCTCCTCTGAAACACCTGAGCCTGAGCTTAAAGAGGGCTCCGCAGCTTAACTGTTCAAAGTTTCTTTTAAGTATTTACCTGTATAAGAATTTTTAGACTGAGCAACTTTGCTTGGAGGTCCCTCGGCTATGATTAGCCCCCCATCACTTCCTCCCTCCGGCCCGAGGTCTATAATCCAATCGCTTGATTTAATAACATCCAAGTTGTGCTCAATTACCACTACAGTATTACCCTGATCAGATAGCCTTTTTAATACTCCTAACAACAGTTCGATATCATAGAAGTGAAGACCTGTGGTTGGTTCATCTAATATAAATAATGTCTTACCAGTACTTCTTTTAGAAAGCTCTTTTGCAAGTTTAATTCTTTGAGCCTCTCCGCCAGATAGTGTTGTTGCAGACTGCCCAAGTGTTATATAAGTAAGGCCTACGTCTGCTAAAGTTTGAAGTTTATTTTTGATCGCTGGGATTGCATGGAAGAATTCAAGAGCTTCTTCGACAGTCATGCTCAAAACCTCAGCAATATTTTTACCTTTATATTTCACCTCAAGGGTTTGCTCATTATATCTTTTGCCATCACAGACATCACATTTCACATAGATATCTGCTAAAAAATGCATCTCTACTTTTATCATTCCATCACCTTGACATGCCTCACATCTTCCCCCTTTTACATTGAAGCTAAATCGACCTGGTTTGTAACCTCTTGTTCTTGCTTCTTCAGATTGGGAAAACAAGTCTCTGATATGAGAGAAAAGGCCTGTATAGGTCGCTGGATTGGATCTTGGAGTTCGCCCAATAGGAGATTGATCTATCCCAATTACTTTATCGAGATGTTCCAAACCCTTAATTTGTTTACATTTAATTTCCCTATTCAGATTTGCTTTATTTAGCAAAAAGCTACTCATAGGCATCAATGTCTGATTAATGAGTGAGGATTTACCAGAACCTGAAACACCAGTAATACAAGTAAAAATACCTATGGGAATTTTTACAGTTACATGCTGTAAATTATTTTCATAAGCTTCAACTATCTCAATAAATTTATCGGAATTCCTAGGACTCTTAGGAAAATCAATCTTTCTTTTCCCTGACAGGTAAGCAGCAGTCATTGACTCTTTGCTTTTTAATATGTCTTTTAATTTTCCCTGAGCACAGATCTCTCCACCATGTTTGCCAGCACCTGGACCAATATCTATAATATGATCTGCACATCTAATTGCTTCTTCATCATGCTCTACAACAATCACTGTATTTCCAAGGCTTTTAAGGTGGTAAAGAGTTTTAATTAGTCTCTCATTATCTCTTTGATGAAGTCCTATTGACGGCTCATCAAGCACATAAGTTACACCCACCAGACCAGAGCCAATTTGACTAGCCAATCTTATTCTCTGGGCTTCTCCTCCCGAGAGAGATCCAGCACCTCTATCTAAAGTTAGATAATTGAGCCCAACATCTTCAAGAAATGTAAGACGCGCTTTAATTTCTTTTAAAATCTTTTCAGCAATAGTAGCTTTAGCACCATCAAGTTGTATATTTTGAAAAAAAGATAATGCGTCTGATATTTTTTTATTCGTAATACTTTGGATAGGAGTCTCATTAATAAAAATATTTCTAGATTCTTTTTTAAGCCTAGATCCTCCACAAGCATCACAGTGACTATCTGAAAGCATCTTTGCTAATTCATTTCTAATAAACTCTGAATCTGTTTCTTTAAACCTTCTTTCGGTATTGGGAATAATACCTTCAAAACGATGCTGCCTAACTATCTTACTTCCACTCCTAAAACTTTTAGAGAAGTTGATCTTATCTTTTGATCCCCATAAAAGGATATTTTGGATTTCTTCAGAATAGGATGTCCATGCAGTATCTAAGTCAAAATCATAATGCTTGGCCAAACATTTTAATTGATGAAAGTAGAATCTATTTCTTCTATTCCAGCCCTTAATAGCACCTTCATTAATAGTTGCAGAATCATCCGAAATTAATTTATTTTGATCAAAGTATTGAATGACTCCCAGACCATCACATTTTTCACAGGCACCAAAGGGATTGTTAAAAGAAAACATTCTTGGTTCTAATTCACTTACTGAATAACCACACTGAGAACAAGAAAAGTTTGAAGAAAAAAGAAGCACCTCAGAGTCTTCATCAATTACCTCTACTTGAATCAGGCCATCCGAAAGATTTAGAGCGGTATCAATTGACTCAGATAGCCTAGACCGGTTGTCATCATCTTTTTGGAGTTTCAACCTATCAACAATGGCCGATATGTCATGTTTTTGATTTTTATTTAGCGCCGGAAATTCATCTAACGGATAGACAACACCATTAATTTTTACTCTTACAAAGCCTTCAGCTTTTAGATCTTCATAAATACCAAGATGCTCTCCTTTTTTACCCCTTATTACTGGCGCCATCACCATAATTTTTTTATCATAGCCAAGCGCATATATCTCGTCACATATCTCACTTACTGTTTTGGCAGAGAGCTCCTCGTTATGATCTGGACAAATTGGAATTCCAATTCGCGCATACAATAATCTGAGATAATCATATATTTCTGTAACAGTCCCCACAGTAGATCTTGGATTATGAGAAGTAGATTTTTGCTCAATAGATATCGCAGGGGAGAGTCCATCAATTTGATCGACATCTGGTTTCTCCATCATTGATAAAAATTGTCTAGCGTATGCTGAGAGAGATTCTACATAACGTCGCTGGCCTTCAGCATATATAGTATCAAATGCGAGAGATGATTTTCCAGATCCTGATAACCCAGTTATTACTATTAGCTCTCCTCTAGGAATCTCCAAAGAAATGTTTTTAAGATTATGCGTTCTAGCGCCCTTTATAGAAATTTTTTCCATTTATTTGCAGAAATTTTATCCAGCTGATTTGTTTCGAGTTAAACTTAGTTAATTATAAGAGGTAATTATGGCTAGAGGAGTAAATAAAGTAATTTTGGTGGGTAATTTAGGTCAAAAACCTGAAATACGCTATACCCAAACAAATACAGCAGTCGCAACACTCTCAATTGCGACCTCAGAATCATGGAAGGATAAAGAATCAGGTGAGCAGAGAGAAAAAACAGAGTGGCACAGGGTAGTATTCTTTGGAAAACTAGCAGAGATTGCGGAGCAATATCTAGACAAAGGTTCGCAATTATACGTTGAAGGTAAATTGCAAACTAGGAAATGGCAAGATAAAGATGGCAATGATAAATATACTACAGAGATTCTTGGTAATGAAATGAACATGCTTGGTGGTAGGCAATCTTCCGGCGATGGAGGTGCTTACGATCAGTCACAGCCGGCCTCTCAATCAGCTCCATCTCAAGCATCTCAAATCTCAGAGGAAGATATACCTTTCTAGATTTCGGTGAGTTTCAAAACAATTACAATAGAACAGCATGAAAATCTCGCTGTTCTATTATTAAATAGACCAGAAAAATTAAACGCTTTTACATTTCTTATGATGGAAGAGCTAATAAGCGCATTTGATGCTATAGAAGCAGATGATAATTTAAAAGCAGTAATTATTTCGGGAGCAGGTAGAGCATTTTGTGCTGGTGCTGACCTAAGCAGTGGCAAAGATACATTTAATCCATCTTTTGATAATTTTGCAGTTAAAGAGGATGATTTTAGAAGAGATTCAGGCGGCATTCTTACTCTAAGAATGTACAAATTTTTAAAGCCTATTATATTTGCGTGTAATGGTCCTGCAGTTGGCATTGGAGCATCCATGCAACTCCCAGGTGATATTCGAATTGCCTCTGAAGATGCCAGATTCGGATTTGTATTTAACAACAGAGGGATTGTCCCTGATGCATGCAGTAGCTGGTTTCTTCCAAAAATTGTAGGCATTTCTAAAGCTTTAGATTTAACATTTTCTGGGAGAATCATTGAATCTAAGGAAGCGTTAGATATTTCATTAATTTCTAGCATCCATAAACCAGAAAACCTCATCGACGACGCAATAAAAATAGCTCAAGAACTCACAGAAAAATCTGCACCAATCTCTATAGCTATTACCAGACAAATGCTTTGGCGGTCATTTGGTCAAAGTGATCCTTATGATGCTCATGTAATAGAAAGTAAGGCTATTGATTCTAGGGGAGCATCAGATGATGCAAAAGAGGGAGTAAATTCCTTTTTAGAAAAGCGTCCAGCAAAATTTAAGAATATTATATCCTCAGATATGCCTGACTTTTTTCCATGGTGGGATGACAAGGAATAATGATGAATGATTTAACTTGGAAAGAATTTGAGAGAGTAGATGTGCGTGTTGGGACTATTCTATCTGCCGAAGAATTCAAAGAGGCAATCAAGCCTGCAATAAAAATGACTATAGATTTTGGAGAAGAGATAGGTATTAAAAAAT
>QOPC01000007.1 GCA_003331545.1 SAR86 cluster bacterium | reverse complement strand
AGAAAGCATGCTTAAAGCATTATTTATGTTTGTATAAAACTCATTCATAATTTTTATGATATTACTCTTGTTTCTAAAACTTTATCTGAATGACACAAATTTGTCACTTTTTTTTAAAAACTTTAGAATTTAGGGAGTCATCTGGCGGAGAGACGGGGATTCGAACCCCGGAACCAGTTGCCCAGTTACTACCTTTCCAAGGTAGCGCAATCGACCACTCTGCCATCTCTCCTACTGATTGGTAAAGCATTTTACATTAAGTAGAATCTTTTAGGGGGGTAAGTTAGGGGGTAAGTTTTTAGATACTGGCCTATGGGTGATTCAGTATATTATTAAGACATGAGTCTTACTACCTACGTTATTGGAAATATTGCTTTTATTATATTGCTCTACTTGATTGTTAGAAATAAGAAATGAAAAAACTAATGGCGTATATTTTAGATGCTTAAGACTCTCTTAGGGTAATTACTGGAGATGTATAAATAGTTTTTCTTATTGATAAAATCCCACTTATAAAAATAAATATCACACCAATAGCAAAGCTTAAACCCAGTATTAAAATATTGGGAGAATATAAAAGATCTAGAAATTGACTGAAAATAATTGAGGACAAAATTACAGCAAAAATTATGGCTGTGAGGCCTGAGAGAATACCTAAAATAAAGAATTCGGCAGCTGCAGACTGAAAAATTATTAATCTATTAGCGCCAATTGCATGCATGATTGCTGTCTCCTTGGTTCGTTGATCTCTGTTAGAAAAGACTGACGCCACCAAAGCCAATATTCCTGCAATTAATGTGAGCAGAAAAATGTACTGAACAGCCAAAGAAGCACTCGAAACAGTATTTCGGATTTGCTGAATAACTGCCCCTAAATCTACACTGGTAATGGTAGGAAAGCGCTGGGTAAATGAATTCATAATATTGCTCTGCTCTGAAATTTTGATGCTGGTAATATATGAATTAGGCAGACTCTGCCCAGCACTTGGCGAAAGTATAAAAAAGAAATTAGGTGAAAAACTTTCCCACTCAATTTCCC
Source organism: SAR86 cluster bacterium (assembly GCA_003331545.1). Taxonomy (GTDB): domain Bacteria; phylum Pseudomonadota; class Gammaproteobacteria; order Magnimaribacterales; family D2472; genus D2472. The sequence goes on along the minus strand of QOPC01000007.1, from coordinate 31,329 downwards.
GAAAGCTGGTAACGATTGCGCTAAATTTAGATCCACCAGCAGAGAAAAATAACTCATCACCAATTTCTAAATTCATAGACTCAGCTACTTCAGCGTCTATGGAAACCTCTGCTGTCGTGCTCTCTTGGTTCCACCACTCCCCTTTACTGATCTTATTACTTTTTGGTAAAGACTCCTGCCATGTTAGATTTGCTTCTCTCTCCATTAAATTTTCAGAACTAAGCTCATCTGACCCAGCGCGTTTTGCAGACAGCAATCTGCCACGAATTAATGGAGTATAACTTGGTGAAAAATTAGCTGTTTCCAAAAAATAAGAGGTGACGTTTGCAATGTCATATTCTTGAATATTAAACAAAAAATAATTAGGCGTGTCTTCCTCCAATGTTTCACTCCAGGAATCTATTAAATCTGTTCTGGTCTCGGCTAAGACAATTAAAAATAAAAGTGATAAGCCAAATATGATGATCTGCAAGATGCTTTCGTTGCCTCTATTAACAATATTTTTAAGACCTATTTTCCAACCAATCCCAGATGAAAAATTTATTGAGCCAAGGAGGATAATTAAGATTTTTCCTATTGCATAAAGCGCAGCCGTAACAAAGATTAAAGCCATTAAGATATATGAAAGTAATTTAATATCCTGAAATAAAATGCCTAAAAATATGAACATTGTTACTAAAGCAACAAGATAGATGGTCAGATTATTACTCAGATTTATAGAGAAGTCGTTTCTTAAAATACGAATGGGTTCAGTTTGACTTAATATTTTCAAATACGGAGAAGCCGTTGCAAAGACAACAAAAATAGACGTTACGAAACCCAGTACTAGTGGCTTAAATGATGGAGCAGGCAGGTCTGTGGTCAAGATTCCTTGAAGAGTAGAGATTATCAAGGATTGCAGCGCATAACCGCACAACAGACCCAATAAAGTCGCAAACAATATAATTAACAATAACTGCATAATTTGATGACCTAAAATAAATAGTTTTGAGGCACCGAATACTTTCATTAAAGATGCCTGAAGAAGATTTCTAGTTGCATATCGCCTGACTGCCATCATCGCAGAAATTACAGAAATGATAATCGTAAAGAGACTTGCTAAATTAAAGAATGTAACCGATTCTCCCAGCGCTTCTCCCAATTCGTCACCAACATCTTCAGCTTGTTGAAGTCTAATGTCAGCCGGAATTTCTCCAATGTCATTAATAAAATTATTTAAATTTCGTGTTGATCCAGAAAACATACTCCTATACACCACCCTGCTCCCAGTTTGGATAACACCCATATCAGATATGTCATTAATATTTGCTATTGCAATTGGATAAAAGCCAACAAAGCTAGAATTCCTGTCTGGAAAATCTTGGATAATGCCATCGACTTTCAAAACTTTATTACCAATAGATATTTCACTGGAGTTTTTTATATTGAGCGTTTCAACGATTTTTGGCTCAATCCATACGTGTCCAGTTGGCGGACTGCCGTTGTTTTGAATGGGCGAACCATTAAAATCTGTGACAATTAATTCTCCTCTTAAGGGGTACGATTCTGAGGTAGTTTTTATGGAAGTAAGTAAATTATCATCATCTGTGATAACCATGCTTAAAAAAGTAATCGTTTCAGCTGTTTCTAAATTATTGGCTATGCCTAGTTCTAAATATTTAGGATCTATCACTGATGCAGATCGTAAAACAAGATCGGCACCCAGAATACTAGATGCTTGAAGTTTCATTGATGTTTGAAGTCGATCTCCTAGAAAACTAACACTAGATATAGAAGTAACAGCTAAAATTATTGATAAAGACAATATCAAGAGATCGCCACTGAGCGCTTCTGACCAAAATTTATTTAGCCCATATCGAAACCCTTTAATCACAAAAGTGAACCATCGGATAACTCATATAAATCTTCACACTTTTCTGCTAGAAGTAAGTCATGAGTAACAAGTACTAATGTTGTGTTAATTAATTCATTAATTGAGAAAAGTAAATCAGTCACAGCATTAGAGCTTTTTTGATCTAAATTGCCAGTTGGCTCGTCAGCGAATAAAATTTTGGGTTTATTTACTATCGCTCTTGCAATGGCTACTCTTTGTTTCTCGCCTCCGCTAAGCTGAGTGGCAAAGTTTTTTGACCTAGCACTCAAACCAACTTGATCAAGAGCAATTTGAGATTTTTCAATTGCATCAGGGTCTCCAGCGATTTCAAGAGGCAGCATAACGTTATCTAAGGCTGATAATCTTGGCATTAGGTGAAAAGATTGGAAAACAAAGCCAACATCCTGTGCGCGGATCTGAGCTCTTTGATCTTCGTTCATTGAAGTGATATTGGATCCCAATAGGTTCACTGATCCCCTAGTTGGTAAATCTAAACCTGCCATAATGGCCAATAATGTAGTTTTTCCTGAACCTGAAGGACCAACTAAAGAAATAGGTTTGCCCCGTTCAACTGATAAATTTATATCTTTAACTATTGTCAAAAGCCCCTCCGGACTGTTAACTTCTTTTGTAATGTTTTTAACTTCTAAAATAAGGTCTTTCAATGGGTGCCTAGGTGTATTCTCAGCTATTTTACTTTCAGTTTTCATGACAGTAAATGCTTCGGAAAGCTTATCATTAAATAAGAACACCATTGTGGTTTTAGGAGACAGTTTAAGTGCAGGATACGGAGTAAAAATAGAAGAATCTTGGCCATCTTTGTTAGAAAATAATCTAAAAAAAAATAATCTTGGTCTTTCGGTAATCAATGCAGGAATAAGTGGAGATACGACATCAGGTGGGCTCTTCAGATTACCTCTCTTACTAAAAAAACATCAGCCAAAAATTGTAATCTTAGAGTTGGGTGGCAACGATGGTTTAAGAGGCATGTCAATCAAAAGAGTTATTAAAAAGAATCTTGAGCAAATGATCAATATGATTCGTGCAAGTGGCTCTATTGTTGTAATGGTTGGAGTGGAGTTACCGCCTAACTATGGAGATCGGTATACAACAAGCTTCAAGAATATGTATGTCGATCTGGCAGATCAATACAATATCAGTCTTGTTAAAGGCTCCCTAGTAGAAATGGTTTCATCGAATTTAATGCAAGCTGATGGTATTCATCCAAATAAAGCTGGTCATATATTAATCGAGCAAGAAGTTCTCAAAGACATAATGCCAATTCTATTAAATCTTACTGATTAAAATCTCTAAAGTTTTTAAAAATTATTTTTTTATTAGAGGACCTAATTGGATTTATATCGATGCCACCTCTTCTTAAAAATCTTCCGCAAACGGTTAAATCATTTATCTTAAACTTATCTCTCAAGGTCAAAAAAATTGAGTCAATGCATGCTTCATGGAAATCACCCTTTTCTCTAAAGGATTTCAATAGGTTATTAATTTTAATCGAATCAATTGAATGCGAAGCTGAATAAACATAAATATTTGCCCAGTCAGGCTGAGCAGTTACAGGGCATATAGATCTAAATCCTTCAAATTTAAGCACCTTATTTTTTTTAATCTTTTCTCGTAATCCATTCAACTTGATTGATTTAGGCGGGGAATCATATCTAGTTTTCCTTTTTACTTTAACTTTTGATTTAGTAAGTCTGGAAAGATCTCTTTCAATGAGGGTATAAGCATTTATTGAATTTTTAAATTTTCTTTTATAAAAAGATGCTAAATAAATCTTGAGAGATTTAGATTCAACTGTAAAGTCAGAGTCAACGGATATTTTTATTTCTAAGGCCTCTAAAGTTGGTTTATTTTTCGAATTTAGGTAGGAAAATTCATATACATTCCAAAAATCAATTCCATAATAAGATATTGCACCAGCATGAGAACGTTTAACTGAGTCTAGAAGATTCGGAGAATAATCTAAAATCTTGGAACTATTTTTCTTGCCCAAATACTTAACTTTCACTGGCGTGTTCCAACTCCTTTATGGAGAAGCAAAAGACATGCTGAAGTTAGTATTGCTATGAATAATAGAATCATTGATAAAGCGAACGGAATTGATACATCGCTGACTCCCAACATTCCCTCTCTAAAGGTATTTACCACATATAACATTGGATTAGCCATAGATATATTTCTCCAGATATCTGGAAGGATATTGATGGAATAGAAAACTCCTCCTAGATAGATTAATGGAGTTAATACAAACGTTGGAATTATTGAAATATCATCAAAGCTGTCCGCAAATACAGCGTTGATAAAGCCCATGAGTGAGAAAAGAATAGATGTAAGAATCAAAACTAAAACTGTTAGCATTGGATTTACTATGCTGAATGTTGGATAAAAGAATAGGCTGACACAAAAGACAATGCATCCAATTAAAATCCCTCGAGTTACTCCTCCCATTACAAAACCAATCAATATTGCCCAGTTTGGCATAGGTGAGACCTGTAATTCTTCAATTGATTTTTGAAATTTCACAGAGTAAAAAGAGGAGACAACGTTCGCGTAAGAATTTGTTATTACGGACATCATAATCAGTCCTGGGATCATAAATTGAATATAATCTAACCCATCCATAGTTCCGATTCGAGGGCCAATCAAAGATCCAAAAATTACAAAATATAATGACATAGTGACCGCGGGTGGCACCAATGTCTGAACCCAGATTCTTAAATAACGTTTAATTTCTTTGCGAATTAATGTAGTAAGGGAAATTAATATTTCTTTTTTTCTGCTCATGATTAATTTTTCTTGATCATCTCTATAAACATTTCTTCCAATCTATTAGATTCATTTCTCATAGATGAAACGGTAATACCTTGCTCAGATAATTGATCAAACAGATGATTGATAGATTGATCTTTTTTAATTGCCACGTTTAGAGTATTTGAATCCTCTAAAAAAATTTTAAAATTAGATATCGAGGGTGGCTTCTCAAGAGACTGATCAATGTCTAACAAGAATCCTTGAACATCCAGCCTGCTTAATAAATCTTTCATAGATGTATTTTCAATGAGTTCTCCATGATCAATAATTGCAATATTTTTACAAAGTTGCTCAGCTTCTTCAAGATAATGAGTGGTTAAAATAATGGTTGTTCCATTTGCGTTGATTTCTTTTAAAAAATCCCACATTTCTCTTCTAAGTTCAATATCAACTCCTGCGGTAGGCTCATCCAAAATCAAGAGTTTGGGCTCATGAATTAGGGCTTTTGCTATCATCAATCTTCTTTTAAAGCCTCCTGATAGTGTTCTTGCTTGATCATTTCTTTTCTCCCAAAGACCAAGGCGTTTAAGAGTAATTTCAGTTTTTTGCATTGCTGTCTTAAGAGGTATGCCATAAAAACCAGCTTGAGTTGTAACGATGTCTATAACTTTTTCAAAGTTATTAAAATTAATTTCCTGAGAGACCACTCCAAGCAAACGCTTTGCCTCTGGAAAGTTCTCATCAGTATCGATATCAAAAATTTTAACCTTACCAGCAGTTTTATTAACCAGAGAGGCAATGATTCCAATGGTGGAAGATTTACCAGCTCCATTTGGTCCAAGCAATGCAAAAAAGTCACCTTCTTGAACAGTAAGATTAATACCTTTCAATGCAACAACGTCGGAATCATATGTTTTTTTAAGATCAGTGATCTCGAGAGCAAATTGACTCATGCCAGCTCTTCTTCCAAACCATCAACAAAAACTGTTAATAGCAGCCCAATTAGGAGTCCAATCCAAGCACTATAAAAGGTTATAAAAAAAGCAATTAATAGTGCTGTTGCCATTTCAGAATTCTTTTTTGGTATGGCCATAGCAACATAAGCACAAGCAAACCCCGTAAGAATTAATGTAAGAGTAAGTGCCATTACCATTAAAGGCTGCATTAAAGTAACAAAAGGAAGAGTGAAGTACAAAAATGGAATTCCCATTAAATAATATGAGCCAATGCCATCAAAGATTGATGGCATATGCTTATGTCCTTTTTTCCATTGTTCTGCAACAACTACATGAACCCCGGTCCATAATGCGCCCTGAGTTGGAAAAAATGGGTTGATTAAAGAGGCTAGCAAATTTCTAATTCCAACAGATAAATGAGATCTGTTTAGATCGATTGGCAAAATCTCATCATTGCGATGTTTTTGTGCATCTTTTAAAACCTCAGTTGCTGTCACGAGATCACCAAAAAGGAGCATATATCCGATAATAACCAAGGGCAAAGCATCAATGTACATCTGCAACGACGGTAATCCAATATAAAAAGGTGAAGTCTTTTCAATCAAACTTACGATTGCTGGAATTTTAAAACCCCACTCAATATTAAAAGTTAATTCACCCAGCAAGAATGCAACCATGCCAGCTATTAAAAATCCAGGCAATAAGCCAAGAGAGCCAATGATTTCAAAAAATTTATTTTTGGAGGCTATTTTTTTAAAGGGATTAGAGAAAGTTGTGACAACACATAAAACAATTGCTACGGTCATGGAAATTGGTTGCAGAAGATATGAATCAAAATCTTCATAAAATACTTGATAAAAAGCTGCCAAGGCAGCGCCTAAAATAATCCCAGCTTTGAGGCCATTAGGAATTTTCTCAACCAATAATTTGCCCCATCCAGTAAGGCCAAGAATGAGAATTAAAGCGGTAAATTCAAAGCACATTGCTGCCATAAATTGAAACGCTTCTGGATTATATCTACACACTCCATCCACACAGATATCAGATCCTTCAGAAGGGACGCCATAATAACCAGCTGCAGCTAGGGCTCCCATAACAATAGGTACTGCTGGAGTGACCCATCCTGGAGCCATTGGTTCCCCAAAAATTAAAGGTCCTGCTGAAATAAAGGTTCCAGCAACCATACTTAGGGCAACGGCCTCCTCAAAGTTTAATCCAAGCTTCATCGCTAATGGAGCTGCTGCAAAGGCAGTCGCACCTGAAATAACTAAGCCTTGCAGGAATTCTGGAGCTCTAAACTTGATATGAATAAAAGGAATTCTTAAAGTAAATGGGCCCCATTTAATGCCATTATTTGATGAAGTGTTAAGCGTATTCATTTTGAAAGTTCTGACATCCCCTCTTCTAAACCCTTTAAAGTTAATGGAAACATCCGGTTGTCCATCAATTCTCTAATAATACATAAAGAAGAAGTATAGTCCCAATGATCATCGGGTACAGGATTTAGCCATGCAACTCTATCAAAATGAGCACAAAGGCGCTTTATCGTTGCCCCACCAGGTTCCTCATTCCAGTGCTCAATGCTTCCTCCAGCATTAGTAATTTCATATGGTGCCATTGTGGCATCACCTACAAATATTACCTTATAGTCAGCGCTGTATTTATTAATAATATCTTGCACCAGAAACCTTTCCTGAGTTCTTCTTCTGTTATCCTCCCAAACTGATTCATAAACACAATTATGAAAATAAAAATATTTTAGATGTTTAAATTCTGTTTTAAGGGCAGAAAATAGCTCCTCACAAAGTTTAATATATGGATCCATTGAGCCACCAACATCAAAAAATATGAGGACTTTTACATGATTTGTTCTTTCGGGAATCATGTTGATATCTAAAATTCCAGCATTTCTTGCAGTCGATTTGATTGTTCCATCCATATCTAATTCAAAGTCTGTACTTTGTCTTGCAAACTTTCTTAATCTTCTAAGTGCAACTTTTATATTTCTGGTACCAATCTCTACAGAATCATCTAAATTTTGAAATTGTCTCTGCTCCCATACTTTTACTGCTTTTTTTTGACCGCCCTCTCCACCTACCCTAACGCCTTCTGGGTTTTGACCATTGTTTCCAAAAGGTGAAGTGCCATTTGTACCAACCCACTTGTTTCCACCCTCATGTCTTTCTTTTTGCTCTTCCAGTCTTTTTTTAAACTCTTCAAGAAGCTTCTCCAAACCTCCCAAGGACTGAATTTTTTTCAACTCCTCTGGATCAAGCTCTTTTTCAAATGCTTTTCGAAGCCAATCTTCAGGTATTAGGGCTTCAAATATATCTTCCAAAGTCTCTATACCTTTAAAATAAATCTCAAAGGCTCTGTCAAACTTATCGTAATTCTTTTCATCCTTAACAAGAGTGGTTCTTGAAAGGAAATAGAAATCTTCCATATTTGCAAATGCAAGGTTTTTTTCTAATGCACCCAATAAATCAAGTAATTCCCTTAAAGTGCAAGGGACTCCTGAAGACCGAACTGTGTGAAAGAGATTGATTAGCATTTATTTAGTTTGCTCTCTCCTAGACATGAATGCGAGCCTTTCAAGAAGCTGAACATCTTGTTCGTTTTTTAACAACGCGCCATATAAGGGAGGTATTGCTTTGGATGTATCTGCATTCTTCAAAATTTCATCTGGCAGTTCATCAGACATAAGCAACTTCAACCAATCAATTAATTCAGAAGTTGAAGGTTTTTTCTTCATCCCAGGTATTTTTCTTACATCAAAAAATAAGTCTAGGGCATCTTTTACTAAAGCTTTTTTAATTTTGGGATAATGCACCTTAACAATTCCCTCCATAGTTGGACGATCAGGAAACTGAATATAATGAAAAAAACATCTTCTTAAAAATGCATCAGGAAGCTCTTTTTCATTATTGGATGTAATAATTATGAGTGGTCGTTTCTTTGCTTTTATAGTTTCACCAGTTTCATAACAGAAGAATTCCATGCGATCAAGCTCTTGGAGCAAGTCGTTTGGAAATTCAATATCTGCTTTATCTATTTCATCTATAAGAAGCACAACTTGTTTCTCTGATTCAAAAGCCTCCCAAAGCTTGCCCTTTTTAATATAATTTTTAATATCTTTTACCCTCTCATCTCCCAATTGAGAATCCCTTAATCTTGTTACTGCGTCATATTCATAAAGACCCTGAGAAGCCTTTGTGGTTGACTTAACATGCCATTCAATTAGCTCCATCCCAAGTGATTCAGCTACTTCAATTGCTAGCAATGTTTTACCAGTACCTGGTTCTCCTTTGATAATCAAAGGTCTCTCCAATGCTATAGTTGCGTTAACAGCCATACTGAGGTCTTCAGTAGACACATAATTTTTGGTACCAGTAAATTTCATTTGTTTTCCTTTTGTAATTATGAAGAAATTTTATCTTCTGATTTTAAGATTTTTGCAAGCTGTCTGCTAGTGGCAACTAAGTTTCCATCCATGTCCCATATCCAACAATCTTGCTCAAAATATCCATTGCTTATGTCTTTTGCATGACCATCAATAAATAATAGGTTTGTTTTTGGGAGCTGGCGAATGTTACATGTTAGTGTGAGAGTAGGAATCCATCCTAAAGAGCCAAACTTATTTTGAACAACAGGCGGCAATATATCTGCTAGATATGAAAGAACGAAGGTATCAGCGACTCCTCCTTCTAGCTCTAAATAGGCAGAACACCTAGCTTCAGCAGCATCACTTGAAATATCTCTGTCCCACCATGCATGATCTGGATGAACTGACATATTTAATTGTTTTATAAATGAAGGAGTTGAGCCAGATCCTAAACTCTCATAACTCATCACTTTAAAATCATCTTGCTTTACTGCATTGATTATTGGGGGCAAAGGCGTGCTAAGACCAGAATAGCCTTTCATGTATTCAAAATCAGAGCATAAAGAGGAATACAAACACGTTATTTTTTTATTCTGAATTAATTTCACTTGACCCATTGAGGATCCCCTAGAAGTTCTCAAGACTTCAACATGCAATTCAGCAGGTTCTGGTTCGGTTCTATCTAAATAATAGACATTTGAATTAATTGCGCTTGAATGGGGAAGCGCTTGAACCATCGCTTTATTCATTAAAGCTAATAAATATCCTCCATGAGGTGTATTACCAACAAAGTATCTTGAATCGGGAGTAAAAGAAAAAACACTGTCTGAGACTTTAGTCAGATCTAAAGCTGCTTGAAATTGTTCAAATTGGTTCATATTGGTAGATAATTACATCAATATTGTAATTGATAGAAATGAAAAATGGCTGGATTTGTAGACATTGCTTGTAATTTTACTCATGAGTCTTTTAAAGACAATTTAGAGACAGTAATCGCTGACGCAGAAGATATGGGAGTAGAAAAATTTGTTTTACTTTGCGCAAGTTTAAACGACCTTGCTGCAATTCAAGTTATTCAAAATAAAGCTCCAGAAAAATATTTTATTTCTGCTGGAATACATCCTCACCATGCAAACGAAATAATTAATCTTAATTCCAATGAATTGCTCGAAAAACTTAAATCTATCAATCCTAATGCTATTGGTGAGACTGGATTGGACTATTTTAGGAATATTTCTCCTCCGCAAACTCAAAGAAAAAGTTTTCAGATGCATATTGAGATAGCAAAAGAACTATCGCTTCCGCTTTACCTTCACCAGAGAGATGCTCATGATGATTTTATAAAAATTGTTAAAGAAAATATTAAGAATTTACCAAAATTTGTTGTTCATTGTTTTACTGGAACTCGAGCTCAATTAGATCAATATATCGAACTGGGGGCTTATATTGGATTAACAGGATGGATATGTGACGCAAAAAGAAATATTGATCTGCGTCAATCAATAAAAGATATACCTATTGAGAGGATGATGATAGAGACTGATTGCCCTTATCTTATTCCAAAAAATCTTATCAATAAGCCCAAGAATAATATTAATGAACCTAAATATTTACCTCACATAGCTAATGAAATTTGCGAATTAATTGGAGTTGAAATTGAGGAATTTAAATCAGTTACAAGCAAAAATGCTATTAACTTCTTTACTTAAAACAGGTTCTATCTAGATTGTATTTTGCGCAAATTTCATCATTATTTTCTCCAGCTTTTAAAGCTGAGTGCTTGATTTCAGGAATAGTCTCTGAAAATCTTGGGGCAGGCGCAGGTTGAATAGTTCCATCAATCTTAATAAATGAATTTCTTGCCTTCATGTGATGATGTTCCGGTGCTTCAGACAAGTTTAATACCGGTGCAACACAGGCATCGGTTCCATCAAAAATATCTGCCCATTCATCGCGCGTTTTTTTCTTAATTTTATTTTTAATTATATCTTTGAGAGTAGGCCATTGATTCCTGTCATGCTGATTTTGAAATTTTGCATCTGATATTTCTAATTTGTCCAAAAGAACTGCATAAAATTGAGATTCGATAGCCCCAATCGCTAAAAACTTTCCATCGGAACATTCATAAGTGTCATAAAAATGTGCGCCTCCATCAAGCATATTTGATTCTCTCTCTTCTAACCAAAAACCAGACGCTTTAAAGGCATAGAACATAGACATTAAAACAGATGCACCATCTACCATTGCGGCATCAACAACCTGACCCTTTCCACCTTGTTTTATGTTTAATATCGCTGAAACGATTCCCAGTGCAAGAAACATTCCACCACCTCCAAAATCACCCACTAAATTTAACGGCGGTGGAGGTGTCTCATCTTTTCTACCCATTAGTTCTAATGCTCCAGTTAATGCAATGTAGTTGATGTCATGCCCAGCCGTTTTAGCTAATGGTCCATCCTGTCCCCAGCCCGTCATCCGGCCATAAACTAAATTTGAATTAATTTTTAAACACTCTTCTGGACCAAGGCCCAATCGCTCCATCACACCAGGCCTAAAACCTTCTATAAGACCATCAACACTTGCTAATAGTTTTTTTATTTCCTCGATTGTTTTTGGATTTTTTAAGTCTGCAGATAATGATGATTTTGATCTATGTTGGAAATCAATTGAATTACCTTGACCATGTTGAGAAGCCCTATCGATCCGAATAATCTCTGCGCCTAAATCTGCTAGGATCATTCCACAAAAAGGTCCAGGACCAATACCTGCAAATTCAACAAGTTTTATACCGCTTAGAGGTCCTGCCATCTTCTACTCCTGATATGAAAAAGCATTAAAAGATTTTAATAGGAATGGTAACAAAGTTAAGGAAGTGAAAAAAGAAACCAACAATGCAAAAGCTGTGAATAAACCAAAAAGAACAGTTGGCGTAAAGCTTGATAGAGCAAAAATAGAAAACCCTGCAGCTATTGTTGTTGCAGTATAAAAGACAGCCCTGCCCACGGTTTCATGAGAGTTTAGAACTCTTTGATCATTGGTCAGGCTTCGATTTTGAACTTCGGTTTTATATCTATATAGATAATGAATTGTGTTATCCACTGCCATACCTACACTAATTGCTGCCACAGTAATAGTCATAATATCTAATGGAATATTCAAGAAACCCAATAATCCTAAAACTGAACCTGCGGTGATTAAATTTGGAGTCAATGCAATTAAGGTAATTTTTATTGATCTAAAAAGAAGTAACATCATTAATCCAATTACAGTAAATACAATTCCCAAAGATTTAATTTGTGATGAAAATAATGATTGAAGCATATTGTTATACAAGACAGCTAGGCCTGTTATTTGAATCTGATCTTTGCTTAAATCAAATTTATTAATAAGGTCATATTTAATTTTTTCCAGTAGCTCATTTCTATTGAGAGTTTTAGCAGACTCAAGGACTCTAGCAGAAATCCTAACCCTTGAATCATCCTGATTTATATATGAATAGAGCAAAGTTTTTTTAATGTCTTCAGGCAACACAGAACGCAATAGTGCTAACTCTAAATCATTTAATTCATTATTATCATTAATCATTCTCGCTAATTTAATTCCGCTAGCCACACTTAAAACTTTGCCCATTTCTGGAATCTCATCTAAGTAGTCATGAATTTTTTCTAGCTTTGCTAAAGACGTTGCATTCCACCAATAACCGGAAGCATTGCTTGATTCGTCTTCAAATAAATTATCTTCAAATAAATCATCCCCTTCAAAATCTAATTCATCAAATATTTCTGCATCTGGTTGATCAATCAAAATATCTAATGTCGCTGTGCCGCCTAATTCTTGATCCAGCAATAACATGCCCTGATATATTTCTGTATCAGGAGAAAAGTAATCTATAAATCTATTTTCAACCTCAAGTTTTGAAATTCCATAAATGAGAGCAACTGATATAAAAATAGAAAATACAGCAATAAATTTACCTTGATTGATTGTAAAAAATGCTAATTTTGTAGGGATTTTATTAATAAAATCTAGTGAATGAGTGCTGGTAGATTTAATGACAATTTTCATTAAGCTTGGTAAAAAAGTAAATGTAAAAATAAATGCAAAAATCATTCCGACTGACATCATTTTTCCAAACTCTATCACGGGCTTAATATCTCCCATAATTAATGAAAGAAAAGCTATGCCAGTAGTTAAAGCAGCAAATAAACATGGCATAACCATCTGATTCAAGGTTTGCAATATAGCTTCTTCAACTGAATCACAATTACGAGAAACCTCAGTAAACCTTACCAATACATGGACAGCTAATGAAATCGTTAAAATCAGCAATAAGGCAATAAAATTAGATGAAATAACGCTTATTTTCCAATCCATTAGTCCAAGAACACTTGCTGTAAATGCAGTGGTAACAAATGCGTTAGTTAAAGGTAAAACTACAAACCATACATTTTGAAAAAATAGATAAAGCATTAAACAAAAGATTATGGCAACACCTGCACCAAAAATAGCCAAATCTGATTTAATAAAACTCATCATATCTGTTGCTATCATGGAGGCTCCCCCCAAGAATAAAGTTCCCTTATCACTATTTTGTATTAGCAGTGCTCTAATTTGAGCAATTAGATCTGCCCTATCCTTAGCCTCATCTTCATTTATTTTAGAAATCTGTTGATTAACATCACGAAGCTCGTTTTGCTGGCTGGATGAAAAATTAGTTACATCAAGTAATTCGTATCGCTTTCGAATTAATTCTCTGTATGAAGGATTTTCTTCAATGGTTATCTGTATTGCAGTTGTATCGCCAGATGGACTAATAATAAGTTCAGAATAGACAGGGTTATTGAGGATCTCTTCTTTGGCAGCAGCTAAATCAATATCCTCAGTTTCTAAGGTTTTAAGATTATCCATTAAATCTGCAAGCGGAACTTTTGGTTGAAAAAATATAGGGGCATCCAGAATACTCAGGACTGACTGAACCCTTGGAAGTTTTTCTAATTGATTAGAAAGATTTTTTATTGTTGTTAATGAGTAAGGCGAAAATAAATCAACTTCAGGTGTGTAGGTTATTATCAAGAAATCTGAATTGCCAAATGTTTCACCGGCCTCCCTATAAATTTTAAAGGCTTCGTCTCCCTCTATTACCAAAGCATCTGAAGATGCATCGAGTTTAAAATTCTTAAGGCCAATGCTCGTAGAAAGAAAAACAGCGACTATGAAAATCATTACAGCCAGAGGTTTGTTAAGAATAAATTTAAAAATACTTTGCATATTTATTTAAAACTATTTATTTGCACAATCTGGTGATGAAAGTATAACTGGATTGCTGTTATATTCTTTAATGGTAAAAGCTTGAATAGATAAAGCATGAATTTCTTTCATAATATTTATTAAAATTTGATAAATCAGTTGATGTCTTTTTACTTTATTCATATGTAAAAAGTCATCTGAAACAATAACTAATTTAAAATGTGTTTCAGAGTTTGCAGGCACATTATGCATTGAGCTTTCATTCTCTAAGAACATATGCTCTACATGCAGTTGGTCATTAAGACTGCTTATGATGTTATCGTATGAGCTCATTTAGATTCCATTGTTAAAAGATATGCTTTGTTACTTTTGCCTAATGCAAAATCTCCAATTGATCCATCTTTCTTAACAGCTCTATGACATGGGATCAGAAGAGGAATTGGGTTTAATCTACAGGCTGTTCCAACTGCCCTAGCGGCCCCAGGAAATCCAATCTTAGAGGCTAGCGATGAATACGAATCAGTTTGACCCCTGGGTATCTGTATTAAAGCATCCCATAATTTCAATTGAAAAGGTGTGCCTTGAGGAGAACATTCTGGAATTTTTCTTAACCCACCTTTAGAGAAAAATTTGCTCATTATTTTTTGGAGACTTAAATCTGATTTATAAGTAGATTTTAAATTATTTATATAAACTAACTTAACAAGCAATGAATTAACATAAAATGAATTAAAGTTTCCAATTGGAGTTATTAGTGACTTTATTTTCATGAATGTTACTTTAACATTCGCAACAGTCTTTAAATAATAAAATTAAAAAAAGAGGGCAAAAGCCCTCTTTAAAAACTAAATTTTAATTTATTTTAATTGATGAGTTATATAAGTTCTGTTGTTTGAGCAAGAATCAATTAATGCGCCTAATGCTTTGTCTTCCTCAGACCCATTAATATTAGCCCAATAATTATCTGATGCAGCTCCTAAAGCAGCTACATTTTGAGCATACAGAGAGTATACATAGTCATAATCACCTTCAACAGCGCCTGACGCTGGGAAGATCATTTTGCGACCTAGATTATCTCCGGTAGATCTAGCAGCAATTGCAAAATCTTTATAGGCATCAAATAGTTGACGAGCTGTTATGCCCTCCTTCATCTTACAATCAGCAAATCTTACAGCTCCTACATTTGGCTCACCTTCAGGAGATGATATAGGCCATTGCCAAGTATCTATTGCTCTTACAGGAATAGTTGGAGCCTTTGCAAGCAAAGCAGTACCATTTTTTACCCAGTAATCAAGCCCAATATATTGCTCAGAAGCATTAGGCCATAAACCTAAAAACACACTGTCATGCGACTGTGAATTAGAATTGAAATAAGGCATAAAAATAACTGGTTGCCAATTATCATAAATAGAGTGATCGCTAGTCCACTTAACTAATTGCTCTCCCCATTTAAGCAAGTCCTCAAAATCTTTGCCAGGCTTTAATTTATCTACATAATATTCAGCCTTATTTGCAACTGGTTCATATTTAAATTCATCCTGTGCAGAAACAACAGCTGGAAATGAAATTAAGCTAAATACCAGAAGATAAGTTATATTTTTCATATTCTCTCCTAATTGATATGTATATTAGTTAAACATTAACATGGATATCGATTAAATATATTAAATAATTTGAAATGGTGCGGCATCCGAGATTCGAACTCGGACCATCTGCTTGGAAGGCAGATATACTAGCCATTATACTAATGCCGCTTTTTGAAGACCTCGTATATTACACTATCTTTGTATTAATCTTAAGACAATTAAATGCTCTTTTAAATATTCATATTTTTTATATCTAAATTAATTATTTATACACTTTATATATAATTGGTTTAATATAAATTATGTTATTTGATATCCATCATCTAAAAAAAACAAATATTACATACTTTAGCCATGGCATAAGAGTCATCAAGATTTCTGTTGTCTTAATAGCTTTGGGAATCATAGGAATAATTCATGGGCTCTTCCCTTTTGTTTTTATAGATAATGTAAGCAACGGTATTAAAAAAGTTGCTGATGAGATAGCACACTTCTAGTTTATAAAACTTTGTATTGACGAAAAGTGTTTGATGATTCACATATGGACTGCTCCAATAGCAATGACTGAATCTCTTTGCTGATCTCAAGTTGTTGCCAAGACTCTACGAAAGCTCTTCTAGAATCAATTGATAAAAAAATATTAGTCCATTGAAAGCTATCACTTGAATCATTATTCTCTGAGTAAAAAATATCTATAGGAAAATTATTTTTTATTAAAGCATCAGTGAATTGTTCCAAAATCAGCTTCATCGTTGCGTAATTAAATCCATCCAAATATTTACATTCCAGTATTTCAGCAATTACAGGAGATCCATTTATGGGATTGGTATTTAGTCTTAAAGAGCTTCTTTGATTTCTAGAATCTTCACAATTTGCAATCTTATCAAAAGATAATTTAGTAAGGTTTAGTATAAGATTATCAATCGATGTTTGATCTTGGTGCTTAAACAGAATTTTAAACGCCTGAGTGTCTTTTCCATCCTGAGAGACTGGAAATAAAAAAAATAATTCTTCTTTGTCTTTTGCTGAATCAGAAAAACTGTCAACAAATTGAGGAATAAATCTTTCTATAGAATTAAGAGTTTCATTATCAGCAAGGTTGCAATTCAGAGAGGACTCTTGATATGAATACATAGGTTTAATAAAACTACTTAGGCCTAAATCATTTTTGTTTGAATTGTTACCGCAGCTAAAAAGTAAAATAATACAGATTAAAGGAGTTATAACTTTCAAGTTAGATCAAAAATAAATAAACAATGAGATAATAATATTATGAAAACATATTCCTGGATACTAATTACAATTATCTCATCTACTTTGATAATGCCTGTGAATATTTTTGCTTATAAATATGCCCTTGGGTCTTGCCTTGATCAAGATTATAAGCAGCCCATATGGTCATCCATTAAAAAAGAGAACATCGATGGATTTATTTTCCTGGGTGATAACGTTTATGGGGATCAACCAAGCGGTACCCTTTCTAAAATGAAGAAAGCCTATCAAGTTCAAAAAACTAAATTACCAAATTGGCTCATGAATAATG
The DNA here is from genome assembly GCA_003331545.1 of SAR86 cluster bacterium. Taxonomy (GTDB): domain Bacteria; phylum Pseudomonadota; class Gammaproteobacteria; order Magnimaribacterales; family D2472; genus D2472. The sequence goes on along the minus strand of QOPC01000007.1, from coordinate 13,973 downwards.
AAAAAGAGATACAAGCAATATGGGATGATCATGATTATGGAATAAATGATGGTGGCAAAGATTACAAATTAAAGAAAGAAGCTCAGAAGATGTTTTTGAAATTTTGGAACATCTCTCCCTCAGATCCAAGGAGCATCAGAGAAGGCACATACTTTAAGAAATCAAAAAATATTGATGGTACTGGAGTTGAGATCATTGGCCTAGATACGAGATACTTTAGATCTAAATTGATAGGCAAGAAAAATGCATACAAGCCAAACATGCTGCCCAAAGCAACCATTCTTGGTCAAGAACAATGGAAATGGTTAGAGCGATCAATGAATCAAACAAATTCGTCAATCATTATTATTCTCTCTTCGATTCAGGTTCTTGCAACGGATCATCCATATGAAAAATGGGCAAATTTTCCATTAGAAAGAAAGAGATTGCTTAATTTAATTTCTCTTGCATCAAATGATAAATCTATTGTTGTTGTTTCTGGTGATAGACATAGAGCGGGCATTTACAAAAATGATGACTTTGTTGAAATTACCGCTTCGTCACTTAACAAACCTGGTTCCAAAAATTCAGAAAGTGATCAGTTGTTGATTGGCAGCACATTTCCTGAGACAAATTATGGAATCCTTGATATAGAACCAAAAAAAAGTAAAATTACAGTGTCCATTCATAATCTAAATGGATTGGTTCTAAATTCACATACCATAGAGTTGCCTTTGGAGAAAACTGAAGCATGAAGCAGATCGGTTTAATTTTTCCAGATGATCTAGCATCAAACAATAAAGTTTTAACAAGCATTGATAAAACAGATCCATTACTTCTATATGAGCCTTGCGATACTTTTTATCAAATAGGTCATCATAAACATAAGCTAGTATTACTTTTATCGGCTTTAAGGCATTGGAAAGTTCAGTTGAAGAAAGATTTTCAGAACATCATCCATGTCAAAATTACCAAAGACCGAAAAACTGATTTAATGCATGAGCTTGAAATGTTGCATAAAAAAAATCAATTTGATGCCTTGCATGTTACTCAACCAAGCGATCATGGAGTCTTAACTCAATTAATGTTCTTTGCTTCTAAAAATAATATTGAGCTTATTATTCATCCTGATACTAAGTTTATTGATTCGATCGAAGATTTTTCAGAGTGGGCCAAAGATAAAAAATCTCTTGTGCAGGAATACTATTATCGCTGGTTAAGAAAAAAATATAACCTCTTAATGGAAGACAATAAACCATTGGGTGGAAAATGGAATTTTGATAAAGATAATCAAAAAAGTATCTCTAAATTAAAAGAAGCTCCTACAAACAGAGCTAAACTAAAATCTGATGATATTACAATTTCTACCATGGTTGATGTAGAGAATTGTTTCCCTGCATCAATAGGTAATTTGGAGAATTTCAATTGGGCCGTGACACATGATGCGGCTAGAAAACAGCTCAAAAATTTTTTAAAAAACTACTTTAAAACATTTGGTGACTTTCAAGATGCTATTGATAAAAATAACTCAACGCTATTTCATTCACTTTTATCTCCATACATTAATTCAGGTTTGTTGGATCCTATGGAGTGCATTGTAGATGCGATAAGTTGCTTCAAAAAAATAGAAAATGAAATTCCTATTAATGCTCTGGAGGGATTTGTAAGACAAATTTTAGGATGGCGGGAATTTATAAGAGGTGTTTATTGGGAAAATATGCCTCAATATAAAGAAATGAATTTTTGGTCACACAATAAGAGTCTTCATAAAAATTGGTATTCAGGAGAGACAGGAATACCTCCCCTTGATGACGCAATTATAGAGTCAGTAGAAACTGGTTACACTCATCACATCAATAGACTAATGATTATTTCTAATTTAATGAACCTTTCAAATATTAAGCCAGCAGAGATTTATAGGTGGTTTATGGAGATGTACGTAGACTCTGCAGACTGGGTAATGGTGCCAAATGTATTTGGAATGGGCACCTATGCAGATGGAGGAATATTTTCTACTAAACCATACATTTGTGGATCAAGTTACATGCTTAGAATGTCAAATTACAAAAAAGGAGATTGGTGTGATGCTGTTGACGGACTCTATTGGAAGTTTATAGAACAAAATAGAGATTTCTTTGCGACAAATCCTAGATTAGCTTTAATGCCTAAATCGCTAGATAAAATGAACGAAGACAGAAAAATAAAAATCTTTGCAGCTGCAGAGGAATTTATTGGAAATAATACTGCTTAAAGATCCTCAAGCAGAAACTCAGATACAGCTAAGCTCATCCCAGCATTTTCGTGACCCACCCCATCAACTATTTGGTATCTCCATCTAAATGGTAAATTTGAAACGACGCCTAATTTAATTAGATGATTGAAGAAATTCGTCCCTCTTTCAAGCCTATGCTTTCCTTGTTTTTTTGCTTTTCGCATTGTAGGCAAAGACTGATGTTTAGGGTCATTATCAGCATCACCTAAAAAGACGCCTCCTTTAAGTCGCAGAAACCACTCAATTCTTTCATTTGAAACATTCATGTTCTTAATTCCAAAAGGATAAGATATTTGATCATCAACAAAAGTATAAAAGCCAGCATTTGCCATAGCTGCTTTTTCTATATTAGTTTCCTGACTTAATAATAGATAGCGTTGTATAAAATGGGATCCACCTGAATGGCCATACAGTCTGTATGTTGAGGTTGAAAGTTTTAATTTAAATCTAAAGAAGTCAAAAAGCAGTCCTAGAGAATTATTAAGATACTTCGACTGATCTTTTAATAACTTTCCATTTTTTGTACTCATCATCAGGTATGCATATTCTGGAAAAAGTTCTGCAGAAAACCTAGGAGCAATTAAAACTACATTTCTGTCATTTGCAATTGGAAGCCAATCATTAATATATTTTTCAGCTGTTCGGGAGCCGCCATGAAGCAAAAAAAGTATCTTTGTATTAGCATTGACAGTTTCAGGGACTGAATAAAATATATCTATATCAGGCTTATTCCAATAAGAAAAAGTTACTTCTTTAATTTCTCGACCAGTTAACTCAAAGCAAATGAGAGATATAAAAAAAAGAAAAAATTTAAAAGTCATAATCTTCTTCGTTAAAATTATTAGTCCAATTCCAATATTCTAACAACTTCCATGGAGAGGTAGTAACAACTTTGCCATCAGAATTTTGATACCAACTAGATACGTTATGATGCTGCCACACCATTCTCTTATGTCTTTCATCAAATCGATTCTGATATTCTTGCTCAACATCTGCCTTAACTGTCATCATCTTTAAACTTCTATTGATCATGAATTCAATTGCAGAACAAATGTAATGAATTTGACATTCTGAGTTAAAAATTATACTTCCAGCATGAGCTAAATTTGTTCCAGGACCATACATAGCAAAAAAGTTAGGCATTGTAGAGAATGTTATTCCCAAATAAGACTTAGGTGAATCTTGATGAATATCTTTAAAGTTACCCGATCCACCATCAATCTCAATTGAGTGAAAAAATTCTTGAGCTTTAAAACCAGTTGCAAAAATAATCGTATCAAATTCATGCTCTTGGTCAGAAGCTTTTATGCCCTTGTTACTCATGGAATTTATACCTTCGGTTATAAGCGAAACATTTTTAAGATGCAGCGACTTGAGCCAGGCACCATTGTCTTGCAGCATCCGTTTTCCAAATGGTGGGTATTCGGGAATAACTTTTTTAATTAATGAGGGATCTGAAATTTGTGCCAACATAGCTTGAGTAAATAGCTCTCGCATTGCATCATTTTCTTGATTAATAGAATCATCTCGCTTAATCCATTCAGGATCAATAAATAATGAATCAAGCAATTGATCTGATCCAGGATAAAAAAGCAAGAATCGATACCACCTTGAGTAATATGGAAGATTAGATAAAAGCCATTTCTTTCCTGCGTCAACTTTTTCATGATATTTGGGGTTTGGAAACATCCATGGCGGAGACCGCTGAAATATTGTTAATTCCTTGCATCTATTGGCTATACTTGGAACAATTTGAAAGGCGCTGGCGCCACTTCCAACCACTGCAACCTTTTTGCCGCTGATCACATCTTCCTTCGGCCATCCTGAAGAGTGAAACATATTTCCTTGAAAGCTTTCAATTCCAGAGATCTTGGGAAATTTTGGTTGATTGAGTTGACCAACACAAGAAATAACTATGTTTACTTTTTCACTGATTGTTTGAGCTTCTTGGATTGATTCAACAGACCAAGATTGATCATACTCATCAAAATTCAGTTTAATAACCTCGGTTTCAAAGCGTGTATGTTTTTCAATATCATATTTTACGAAGCATTTATTAAAATAATCTAATAATTCTGGTTGCTGAGAAAAATGTTCTGACCATAAATGATTTTCTTCGAAAGAGTATGAATAAAAGTGATTTGCTATATCCACCCGGGAGCCAGGATATTTATTTGCATACCAAGTCCCTCCTGGACTATTATTTTTTTCATAAATCTTAAATTTAAGACCCATATCTGCTAATTTGATTGCTGCCAATATTCCTGACATACCGCCACCAATAATTAATACTTCAAAGTCAGAAATATTATCAAGATTAGATTTTACATTTGGCTTAATTTCATTATTGATATTGATATCCTTCAGCATCATGGAAACATATGCTGAAGAAATATTCTCTCCAACAATATAATTCATCATCTTATGCAACTCTTCATCTGAAGGAATATATATAGACTTTTGATCAGGCTTGTTATAAAAATTTGTAATTTCATCAGATGCAAATTTTTTAATAACGTTTTTTTCTTCAGCTGTTAAAAAACCTTGTATTTCACCCAACATTGATTGCTTTGGCCTAGGCAGTTTATCTAGTACAGATATGTCTCCTGTAAAATGAACCATCAATGCAGCAATGACTGGAAAACTTGCTGAATCGAGTGCATTTATAAGAGTTTGTTTGTTAACATTCACCATACTTTAATTATGCACTCAATAACATTGCGATCTAAAGCCTTATATAAAAAATGTCTCAATATTTAGAAACTATTAAAAAAATTCATAATTCGTCTTATCGTTTTGTCATTGTTTCTAGCGGAGGCGGAACTAATGCAATTTCAGAAATTTTAAAAGTGCCTGGTGCTAGCAACTCTGTTTTAGAGGCATATGTTCCATATGCAAAAGAATCTTTAGATCATTATCTTTTAAGGCAACCGGATCATTATTGCAGTCTAGATACCACCCTTAGCATGGCAGCAAAAGCCTATAGTGCAGCAAAAAAAATAGATCCAAAGACTCATCCAAAAAAATTATTAGGTATTGCTGTAACAGCATCATTAGCTACTAATTATTCAAAAAAAGGTGATCATAAATTTTTTATAGCCATCCAAACACATAAGTATTCTTTAAGCTTTTCTTATTCTTTTATAAAAGGCGAGCTTTCAAGAGACGAGGAAGAAGAAATTGTCACTCAACATATAATTTATGCTTTGTCTGAAGCTTGCGATGTCAGCAAATTTCCAGAAAAGTCACCAAACCTTATCATTGAGAAAACTCAAGCAGAAAAGTCTTGGATCAAATTAGTAAATAATAAAATTGATTTTATTTCATCATCAAATCGAACACCGGAATTAATCTTTCCTGGCTCATTTAATCCATTTCATTCTGGCCATAGCGAAATGAGTGCACTTGCAGAAAAAAGAACCGGATTGAGTCCTGCATATGAAATTTGTATTCAAAATGCTGATAAGCCCCCTCTTTCGTATCATGAGATCAAGAGAACATTATTACAATTCAGTCAAACCTATGAATGGGTCTTAACTAAGGCTGGTAAATTTACCGATAAGGCTCAATTATTTCCTAATTCAGTTTTTATTATTGGGGCAGATACATTAACAAGAATGTTAGATGAGAAGTTTTATTTGAATAGAAAAGACATGCTTGATGAACTCGATTTATTTAACAGTCATAACATTAATTTCTTAGTTTTTGGACGCAAGATTAAAAAGAATTTTATAGGCTTAGACTCAGTTTCGATACCTGAGCATATTAAAAATAGATTTACTGGTTTTGGTGAGGATATATTTAGAGACGATATTTCATCGTCTATCATTAGAAAAGTGGGGGAGTAGATTTATTTACTGTGAGGGGGCAATTTAGCCTCAACAAACCATTCATGGATTTGCTTAGCAGGATTAAATTTTTTTAATCTAAGCTTCTGATTTTCAATGACTAATTTCTTAGTTTTAACTGCAAGGTAATGATATGTATGACTATCTCTTGATTCACTTTCTGGGATCAAGTAAACCTTCGTCTGTTTTTTTTTGCTATCTGCCATAATGCGATGATTATACCCAAATCAATGCAATTGAACATAAAAAAAGGGAAATCTTATTAAATATCTATATTCTGAGCCTTCTTATTAGCCTAAAATACAGTGCCCTTAAAACAACCATGTTTAAAAAATTATTTTTAATAAAGAAAAAAACTGAAATGCCTTATAAAAAATTGGCATCTATTATTTTTTGTCTAACTGCTTCTTATAATATTTCAGGGGAAAGCTTCTTGCTTGATGGTGTCCTATCTCCAAGCGAATGGGATCAAGCAAACTCCTATGATCTGGAATATGAATTGATGCCCTCCAGAAATAGTCCTGCTGCACTAAAAACTACTGCTTATTTAAAATATGATAAAAAAAATATTTATATTGGCATAAAAGCATATGGTGATCCTAAGAAAATAAGAGCGACATTAAAAAATAGAGATGAAACTTTCAATGAGGACTATCTCGCCATGATGGCTGATCCATTTAGAGATGGAAGATATGGCATTTTAGTGGGTGTAAATGCTTTAGGCGTCCAATTGGATGAAAAATTTACTAGCAATGGTAATGATGACTCTTGGGGAATTTTGTTTCAATCAGCCACTGCTTTTCAAGACGATGGATATTCCGCTGAAATGATCATTCCGTTTTCTGAGCTTCAGTTGCCTGATACAGAGGTACAGAAATGGAATATAGGATTCATAAGAAAATCATATGAAGCAGGCGTTCAAACAGTCTTTGGATCATTTAAAAATCTTCCTAGAGAAACATGTTACGCATGTCAAGTTGATGAAGAGGTTATCTTGGGTTCACCTGAAGAAATTTATAGAAATTATGTTTATCCATATATCTTTGTAAATCAAATTGGAAATAGACCAGTAAATAAATTTAAATTGCAAAATCCCGATTATGAAATTGGTATTACTGGCTTATATGATTTAAGCAAATCATCATCAATTGAATATACCATTAACCCTGATTTTTCTCAGGTTGAATCAGACGTCCCAATGATCATGGCAAATGAAACCTTTGCTATATCATATCCAGAAAAAAGAACATTTTTTTTAGAAGGCTCAGAACTTCTAAAATCAGATTTAAATACGGTCTATACAAGATCTGTAACAAGTCCTCTTGGTGCACTTAAATACGTCAATCAGGGCAAAGATAGCTCAACATATATTATGCATGCTACTGATAGTGATTCTCCCTATTTAGCAGCAGGACAGGAAAGATCATATCGAGGAAATGCCGGAAAAAGTAAGGTGACCGTTGGCAGATTTAAAAGAAACCTCGGAAATAATTCACACCTAGGATTAATAGCAACCAATAGAGATTATCAATCAGGTGGTTCTGGATCACTTGTTGAATTTGATGGGTTAATAAACTTCCTTGATGATTATATTTTGGATTTAAATTATGCAAGAAGTGATACGCAGGAAGGTTACATAAATTATATTGAGACTGATGATACTTTTGCAGGAAGAACTTATGCAATGGATGGAGAATCTTTCTCTGGTTCAGCTAAAAATTTTCGATTAAGAAGAGTTGTTAATGGATCAAATTGGGGCATAAGATTTAAAGATGTATCTCCAACTTACAGAGCACATGTTGGTTTTGTTGGACGAAATGATTATAAAAATCGGAACTATTGGTACGGAAGAACATACAGATCTCAGGGTGTTATAAGAAAGATTAATTTCAATTTGAACAATAGAAACAGATTAAATTTTCGAAATCAGAAAACTCGAGAATTCTATGGATTTAGAATAAATCTTGAAACAAATTTTAACTTTTCTGGTGGAATTGAGTTTGAACTTAAATCAAGCGAAAAGTTTGCGGGCATTCAATTTGGTGAACAAAAAGAATATGAAATAAGTGGCGAATATCATCCTGCAGAAAGTTTCTTTACTAGCTTTAAATATGAAAAGGGAGAAGCCATTGCTTACAGAATTGACCAGCCGGAAATTGGAGACTCTACCCAGTATAATTTGTTCACCGTATTTAGATTTTCAGACAATTTCAAGATTTCTCTTGGGCATAGATACTCTGAGTTAAAAAATAAAATTACTCACGAAGAATTCTATGCAGGTGAAATTAATAGATTTGAAATTGACTACCAATTTGATAATGCATTATCTACAAGAACAATTATTGAAAAAAATGATTTTAGTGACGATTATTTCCTTGAGGCTTTATTTCAGTGGAAACCCAACCCTTTTACTATCTTTTACATTGGTGGTACACAATTCTATGAAGAGCCCAACCCATTTAGCGATAATATAAGATTAGAGACATCTCAGATTTACGCTAAATTTCAGTATTTTTATAATCCGAATGATTGACTAAGTTAACAGCTAATCTGCTCACCAGTTCTTTTGCCATCTCTTATGGTGATTGAATTAAGATCAAAGCTGATGCTATCTTGACTCAAAAACAAGCTCCTGACCTGAATTTTAGATAGATCCAAACCTGAGGCTTCAAGACAAGAAAGTGGGATATTTATCTTTGACCAGCTTGTCATCGACTTAGATGGTAATATGACTGAGCCTCTACAATTATTACCACAGCCGACGCTAAAATAAAGCGAAGGGTTTGTAAGTGTGTTGACTCTCATAACTATTTCATAAAAAGGAGATTTCATAGTAGATAAATTAATTGCTGATTGAGTTGAAATACCAAACGCTTGCAAAGATTCATCTGCAACAAAGATGATATTTTTAGCATCATCTTGCCTCTGATAATCAAATCTTGTGATTTTAATTTTGTTATTAGCGCTTATAAAATCATCCTTTAATACAAATTCAGGTCCAGATTTAGTTACCACAAACTCTTTGCCTGGAATTGAAGCAGCGCCCAGGAATACATTCACAGAATCAAGTTTGGAAAAAGTATTCTGAGTTTGAATACTTGTAAGATTTGTATCTGATTGATAAGTGAGGCCATAACCATAAGGAAATAAAGGATCATATATGCTGTCAGTAAAATTTAAGACTGCTTGATCTTTAGATTTAGGCCAAGAATATGAAAGTTTGCCTTTAAAGTCATAATTAATTGTATTATTTTTTTGAAAAAGCACATCTGCTATTCCTTCTACTGCTGAGCCAGGAAGCCAGGCAGCAACAAAAGCATTAGAAGCATTTATATGCTCATTCACCACTAAAGGTCTTCCAGATAAAAAAATACTAACTGTAGGAATGCCCTTAGCACTTATGAGCTTTAGTGAAGACAGAAACTTAGGATCAGTTGCCGCAAATGAAACATCATCTATATCTCCAAGCATTTCCGCGTATGGCTCTTCACCAAACACCCCAATGGCAACATCTGGTTTTTTATTAAATTTACCATCTGAAGAGAACTCAATTGTTCCTCCAGAAGAGTTAATGACTGCTTTTAAAGCTTCGAAGATAGAACTAACATTTACGAAGTCATTGTTTGAGTTCTCTCTTCCCTGCCAAGTAATTGTCCAGCCACCTGTTTGAGAAGATATTTTATTTGCTGCATCGCCAAATACAACTATGTGTTTTGAAGGATCAAGGGGTAATAATCTATTATTATTTTTTAGTAAGACTATCGATTCTCTTACAGCTTGACGAGCCAACGCAATATGATCTGGATGGCCGAGATAATTTTCCTTAAATTCGTGAGGTTTTCTATTATTGAAAAGTCCCAGCCTTGATTTTACATTTAAGATACTTCTAACGGCATCATCAAGCCTTGATTCAGATATTGCGCCTGATTTAACTTGCCTAATTGTATTTCTGAGAAGATCTTTCCAATTTTCTGGAACCATAAACATATCTACCCCAGCATTAAAAGATTGAGCACATTTAGAATTAGAGCAGCCCTTAACCTGTCCGTGACCATTCCAATCACCAACTACAAAACCATCAAATTGCATATCTATTTTTAAAATATCAGTTAAAAGCTTTTGGTAACCGTGAATCTTTTCACCATTCCACGAATTAAAACTTGCCATAACAGTTTGAGCACAGGCATCAAGAGCATCAAAATATGGAAACCCATGCAGTTCTCTTAGGCCTGCTTCAGAGATTCTTGTATTCCCTTGATCAATTCCTTCAAATGTTCCCCCATCGCCCATAAAATGTTTTGCGGTTGCAATTACATGGTTGTTGTCTAGAAATGTATCGCCCTGACCCTGAAGTCCAAGAACTAATGCTTTACCAAGTTTAGATACCAAAATTGGATCCTCAGAAAATCCCTCATATGTTCTACCCCAGCGATCATCTTGAGGGACAGCAATTGTTGGGGCAAATGTCCAAGCTACCCCAGTTGAAAGAACTTCCAGAGCAATCGCTTCACCAATGTTTCTAACCAAAGCTTCATTTCTAGTTGCGCCCAAACCTATATTATGCGGAAAAAGGGTTGCGCCAATTACGTTATTGTGTCCATGAACCGCATCAGTGCCCCATAATACTGGGACCTTAACACCCTGATATGAAGGAGAGGCTTCATAAAACTCTTTGCTTAATGTCTTCCAATCCTCCGCTGAGCTGTATTTATCTTTATTTGGAGCAGTATTTCCTCCGTTTAGTACAGAGCCAATCTTATATTTCCGAACATCTGCAGGCGAAATAAAGTCTAAGTCTCCCTGAATTACTTGCCCTACCTTTTCTTCAATGCTCATTCCCTTAATTAGCTTTTCAATAAGGTCAGTATTGTCAAAATCAGTATACTCACATGTATTTTTTCTTGTCCAGTCAGCTTGCGCCAAAAGATTGGAACTGGTAAAAATCAAAATTATTATATAAAGGCTTCGCATAATTTTTTTCCTATTAAAAGTCTATGTCTAAAAATTCAATCTTAGTTTTTTTCTATTTAAGATTTAAGCTAAATTTATTAATAAAATTTAGACTTCCATGCAAACAAGTCATTTCTTGATTAATAATTGCAAGTGGTATTTGTTTAAGCACATCTGCATGTATTGATTTTCTGTTAACTAAGAACTCCTTCATGAATCTATCAATATCAAGGAATTGTTGCAAAGAACGCATCAAGCCCCCTGCAATGTAGATTCCACTTCCAGGCATATACGCTAATGCAAGCTCAGATAATATTTGTGAAAGAGATATCAAAAAAAATTGTACACTTTTTTGAGATAATTCATTTTTGGCATAACTTGCAACAATCTCTTCAGGAGATTGTTCATCAGATGAGATACATTTATAAATTTTCTTTAAACCACCACCAGAGAGCAAATCTTCAATAACAATAAAATCTTCTGGATTTGAGAGATTTAATTCTTTAAATAATTTAGGCATGCTTAGTAAGCTATTACCAATTTCGGTAGGAAGAACAATATTATTATTTATCACCTGAGCTACTCCTAAGCCAGTGCCTGGACCTAAAACTAAAGCAGTATTATTAAATGAATTGCCCTCATTAATAAAAATCATTTCATTCCTATCAAAAAGTGATAGCCCATGACCAATTGATTCCCAATCATTAAGGATATGGCATGAGTCAATTTCGAACTTATTAAGAATATCTGATTCGTCTATCTCAAACTTTCTATTAGTCATTGAAATGGATTGATGGAGCTTGGGGCCAGCAATAGAAAATACTATATGTTTGATGTCCATATCTTCATTGAGCAGATTCTCAATTATCTCATCAAATGAATCAAGACAATCTAGATTCCGCTTATGAGCGTTTTGTAACTCAAAAGAGCCAATTTCAGCTGTTGCTGTTCGGATATTAGTCCCGCCAATATCCACAAGTAAAACTTTCTTTTCTAAAGTAGAAACTTTGGATTTTATTACCATAGCAAAAGGTAAGTAACTATTAAGATTCCAAAGATAATCAGGGTATTTATATTAAATGAAAGCTCTGTTTTAAAATTAATTCCTGATAGTTCAATCGCTTTTTCTTGATTGGTGTAGCCTTGAATCCATGCAGTTAAAAAACATCCTAATCCAGAAGTCAAAAATACAACCCCCATCCTATGAATAAATGGATACTCTGGAAAGATTAAGAAAATAAGCAAAGATAAGATCAATGACATTATTGCAGCCACTAAAACGCTCAAAGTAGTAGCTTTATTCCAAAATAGAGCAACTAAAAATATTACCAGAATGCCAGGAGTAAAAAATCCAGTAAAGTTTTGAATGTACTGAAATGCTGACTCCATGCTTCCAAGTAATGGTTGTGCGCACAAAACAGCAATCACTAATGCTATCACAGCAACATTCCTGCCGACTGACACTAGTTTTGTTTCTGATGGTTTTAAAGAAGTAAAATTTCTATAAATATCCATGGTAAAAATCGTACTAATACTATTTGTCATAGAGGCTAATGAGGAAACTATGGCAGCAATTAAAGCAGCAAAAGTAAGACCCAAAATACCGTTTGGCAATAAGGACATCATCATTGGGTATGCTTGATCAGATTTATCTAGCTCAGGATATATAACTGCGGCGCATATTCCAGGAAGAACTACAACAAATGGCATTAAAAGCTTAAGGTATGCTGCAAACATTACTCCCTTCTGTGCTTCAGGCAGTGATTTTGCTCCAAGTGCTCTTTGAGTAATATATTGATTGAAGCCCCAATAAGCAAAGTGAGCAATCCATAGGCCGCCAATCAAAACCCAGACTCCTGGAAGATCTTTATATGCAGGATTATCAGTAGATAAAATCATGTCAAATTTTTCAGGAAGTAATTGATAAACTTTGTTCAAACCATTGAATATTCCTGTACCGTCCGATATTTGATTTAAAGCAATATAAGATACAGAAAGTCCCCCAAAGATTAATAAAACAACCTGAATAATGTCTGTCATGGCGACTGCTTTTAGCCCACCCCAAAGTGAGTATGCTAAAGATAGGAGAGCTAACAGCAATAAGCCGGTAAATAGATCTAGCCCAGTGAGTGAATTTATTGCCAACGATCCAAGCCACAAAACGCTTGTAAGATTTATAAATACATAAACAGCCAGCCAAAAAAATGAGAGTACAAGACTTACCCTTTTATCAAACCTCTGTTCAAGAAATTGAGGCATAGTATAGATTTGCTTTTCTAAAAAAAGAGGTAAGAAATATTTTGCCATTACTATTAAAGCAATGGCTGCAGTCAATTCATAGGTTGCAATTGCCATACCAACTACAAAGCCTTGTCCGGACATTCCAATTATTTGTTCAGCAGAAATGTTTGCAGCAATAAGAGATGCTCCAATAGCCCACCAAGGCAATGATCTTCCAGCTAGAAAATAATCTTCAGCAGTTTTCTCTTGGCCCAATTGAGATCGAGAAACATATTGAGCTAGAAATATAATCCCAATGCAATAAAAAATAACAATAAATATATCTAAATTACTAAATAGCATTAACGGAATCCCCTAAAATCATGTAATAGGTATTATCGTTTAATTAAAAGGAAATGTAAGAGAATCTATAAATTAAAGGCAAAAAAAAACAGAGCTAGGCTCTGTCTTTTCAGTTCGAGATTGGAAGGGGTCTAAAGTGAGAATCTCTTTAGCTCCTTGAAGGCTTTCTCTTTCCTCCTTGGTGGGTCCCTAAGCTCTTTTTTATCGTCGACTCTTAGTTACGCTTTCGCCCTTCGTCTCTTCCTCCTCTTTCTCTCTTACTCCCGTCTGCAGTTGATTGTAAGTCGGTCCGAATTGGTCTATTAAATATACGCCTTTAGGAAATGGTGTCAACACTTTTT
>QOPC01000006.1 GCA_003331545.1 SAR86 cluster bacterium | reverse complement strand
TGGTTTGATTGTAAATTCATTGTTGAAACAGAAGATGGTATCAAATCAGTATTTAATATGAATGGAAAGGGTGATCCAGGCTATAAAGTTACGTCAAAATTAGTTTCTGAATGTGCTTTGTGTTTGATTGAAGAAATCGATAATTTGCCCGGCGGTTCTGAGTATGGGGGCGTGTTAACATGTGCATCAGGGTTGGGGAATCCATTAATAGCTAGGTTAAGGAAGGCAGGCATTAATTTTACGGGACCACTATAAATTTTTTATGAAACTTATTATCAAATACTCAACTTTTTTCTTAATATTTATTTCAATGAATACTTTTACTCAGCCATTAAATGATCCATCAGCATGGCGGCCTATTACAGATCAAGTGATGGGCGGCGTCTCTAATCTAAGCATCAGCCATTCCGAAGGTGTTTTTTTTATGAAAGGAAATGTATCAACGGATAATAATGGAGGCTTTGTAAGGCTTTCAAATAGAATTGATATTAGTAGCAATAATTTCCATGGAATTAAGTTTAAAGCTAAAGGCAATAACGAGACTTATGAAATTCATGTCACCCTAAAGGGCATTAAAATGCCACCTTGGTCTTATTTTAGCAAAGGCTTTGATGTCAACGATGAGTGGCAAGAGTATGAAATTTTCTTTAAAGACTTAAAGCGGAGTTCAGGCATTTCAACCGCTTCGATGAAGGCAAAAAATATAAGAGATATTAGTATTGCTGGCTATGGAAAAGATTTTAATGTTGATCTAGCTATCAAGGATATTAGCTTAATTTCTAAATAACTTAGTCATTAGATTCTTTTTTGTATTCCTCAAGATATCTTTCGTAATCTTCCCAGTCATGGGGCGTGCCTGCCCTAGGTTTTTGTATTTTACTTGCTCTCTCTAAAGCTTTGGTAGAAAGCTTACCGGGAGAATCTTTAAATATTTTCTTAAACGTTTGCTTGATTAAGTTTTTCATTTAACGATTGAGAATCTTAAGTAGTTTCTTCATAAAACGTTTTAGAGTTTTTGCAGCATCTCTTTCCGTAAATACCTCCACCACTTCTGATTGAGAATAGCCATCCCAAAAATTTATTTGAAAACAACTCTCAAGTTTTTTTAGCTGCAGGGAAGCAGAATCAAAATTATTATCTTCTATTAAATTGATATCTATCTGATCTGCATCCAATTCAATGTGCACATTTTTGTTATTGGCAAAATATGATTTGTATAAATTTTTAACTCTTTGATTAAAGCTATACGGTTCCATAAATCTTCAACTATCTTGCTACAAGAAATTCATGCAAGGGGAGGAGATAACTAATCTGATGAAATAGAATCTCTTAAACCTTTAATTTTTTCTAGGCTAACTTTATCCTTGAAACTCATAATGATTGCAGCAAGAGATAATATCAATATGGCTCCGGCTTCCCCAAGCACCACCAGTGCATCCATTTCTTTGCTTTGCATGACAATCAGTCTGCATAAAGCGGTAATAGCAATGATAATTGGAAGCGTCACTGGAATTCTATTGGTGCTATAGAAGGCTCCAACCATGCCAATGATTTCTGCATAAATAAATAACATAAATAAGTCAGGTAGAGTGACAGCTTGAGCTAAAACCATATCAAAGATATATAAAGCTGAGGCGATGCAAGTTGCTATACCGATAATTGCTAAAAGTAATTTTTCGCTTGCAATAGTAGTCCAATGAAGACTTTTTGATAGTTTAGATTCTGTATTCATAGTTTTAATCATACCAAATGAATAATGAATAAAATTTTTTTTTTAAAAATTGATTAAGTGGATTATTAGATGCTATTCCCTGATAGCATCAATCATTATTTTTACTTTTTCTGGATCTATGTCTGGAGTAATGCCATGGCCAAGATTAAAAATATATCCAGGATATTCTTTCATGATTGTACAAATTTTCTTAACTTCCTCATAGATTGATTGATCAGTTTCAAGCAATACCTTGGGATTGAGATTTCCTTGAATAGCAAATCTACCACTGAGCTCATTTGAGATGGTTAAGATGTCTTCTTGCCAATGCAGACTAATGCAAGATAAATCTTCATAAGCAAAATCAATAATTTTTTTATTGGGCGCTTTTTCAAATAAAATAATTGGAATATTTGAAGTGACAGGATCAGTTTTTAATAACTGGGTTAGCATTTTTGAGTATTGCAATGAATATATTTCTAAATCTGTCTCTGATAATAGATCTGCCCATGAATCAAAAATCTGGATCGCATTTACACCACTCAAAACTTGTTGTCTTAAATATTCATAACAAGCATTGCTAAGAATTTCTAAAAATTTTTGAAGCTCTGCTGGATGATGTTTCATAAAACTTTTTGTTTTATAAAAATCTTTCGATCCTCCGCCTTCAATTGAATAAGCTGCCAAGGTCCACGGACTGCCACAAAAACCTATGAGAGGTAAATCTTTTGGTAACAACTTCTTAGTTTCTTCAACTGCTTTAAATACATAGTCAAGGGTATTGACATCAAAAGCATCTAAATGATTAATATCTTCAGCAGATGAAATTGGATTACTAAATTTCGGCCCTTCTCCTTCGTGAAATGCAAGTCCAAGATTAAAGGCATCGGGTATCGTTAAAATATCTGAGAAGAGAATAGAAGCATCCAAACCATAGCGATCAATTGGTTGTAATGCGAGTTCTGCACAGGTCTCAGGCTGCTTACACATATCAAGAAAATTAGTGTAATTTTTTCTAATTTCTTGATACTCAGGAAGATATCTTCCTGCTTGACGCATAAACCATACCGGTGGAGTTGTATTTGATTGAAGGTTAAGTGCCTTCAAAAACTTAGAACTATTCATCTATGAAACAAATTGAACGATACTTTTTGCTGCCTCTCTTCCTTCCCATATAGCAGTAACAACAAGATCTGAGCCTCTAACCATATCGCCGCCTGAAAATATTTTTGGATTAGATGTTTGGAATTTCAGTTCTTGTTTTTCAGGCGCTAAAACCAATCCATTGTTATTAATTTTAATATTAAATTCTTCAAACCAGTTAGCTGGATTAGCTCTAAAGCCAAAGGCTACTACAACTTCATCAGCTGGATATATTTTTTCACTACCAGGAATTGGAACTGGAACTCTTCTGCCATTTTGATCTGGATCGCCCAGTTTTGTTCTGATTGTTTTAATACCCTCAACACTTTCTTTTCCGATAATTTCAATTGGCTGAATATTAAATTCAAATTGCACACCTTCCTCTTTGGCATTGATAACCTCTCTTCTAGAGCCGGGCATATTTTTTTCATCTCTTCTATATAAACAAGTAACAGAGTTAGCTCCTTGTCTAATTGCAGTTCTATTGCAATCCATTGCAGTATCTCCGCCACCTAAAACTACGATATCTTTATTCTTAAAATTAATGTAGTCAGATTCTTTTTGTTTGAATTTGAGAAGATGATTGGTGTTTCCAATTAGGTAATCAATTGCCTTATGAGCCTGAGGTAAATCTTCTCCTTGGAAGCCTCCTTCGAGCGAAGTGTAGGTCCCCATGCCTAAAAATACTGCATCATAGCTATCGTAAAGTTTTTTAAAAGAAACATCTTTTCCAATTTCTTTATTGAGCAGAAACTTTATGCCCATATCCTCAAGGATTTTTCTCCTTCTTCTTACCACACTTTTTTCGAGTTTAAATTCAGGTATTCCAAAAGTAAGCAAACCTCCTATTTCTGGTTGTTTGTCATATACATCACAATTAATCCCTGCTCTTATAAGAATATCTGCACATCCAATGCCTGCTGGCCCAGCACCAATAATTGCCACTTTTTTAGAAGTCCATTCTCTGTTGCTCAGATCTGGCTTCCAACCCATATCTATTGCTTTGTCAGTAATATATTTTTCAATATTACCAATACTGACTGCACCAAAGCCATCATTGAGAGTGCAAGCTCCTTCACATAAACGATCTTGCGGACAAACTCTCCCACACATTTCAGGAAGGGAGTTTGTCTGATGACACAAGTCTGCTGCTTCTAATATGTTTCCTTCATTTACAAGCTTTAACCAATCAGGAATATAATTATGAACTGGACATTTCCACTCGCAGTAAGGATTTCCACAATCTAAGCATCGATGAGATTGGTTAGAAGCTTCTGGTTGATTATAGTCACCATAGATCTCAACAAAGTTAATCTTTCTTTCCTCTATATTTTTTTTGTTGGGATCATATCTACCAACTTCCAAGAATTGGAAATCATTTTCAATTGGAGCATGTTCAATGTATTCCGAGCGAGATTTGTGCTTGTCAGGAGATGAAATGGTGGAAGTAGGAATAGTAGTTTGACTTAAAAGCTCTCTCTGCCAATCAAGCAACATCACCTTTGCTTCATCTAAATCAGTAATTGGCGCAAATGATTTTGTAACATATTTTCTATTTAATCTTATTTTTCCATAAAAGAATGGAGAGCGGGGCTGAGTAAAGAGCATAAGACCTTTGTCAATCTTATATTGTTTATTTTTTGTGCTCATAAAAAATACTAAATTCTGCGTGGTATGTATGACACAGTATGACATTATTATGTTAAGATGTATATTTTATGCCACAACAAATTAAGACATCTTCGCTATACTGTGAATCTCAAGCTAAAGATAATTGTGGTTTCGGTCTTATTGTTAATCGAAATGGTGTGCTAAAAAGGGATGTAGTTATTAGATCTATTGCAGGTCTTTCAAGCATGACGCATCGAGGTGCAATAGGGTCAGATGGAAAAACAGGCGATGGATGCGGCCTTTTGTTTGATTTAAATCGAAAATTTTTTCAAAAAAGAGTTAAAAAAGAATTCAGTATTGAGCTGCCTGAATTATTTGGAGTAGCTCAAATATTTTCCTCTCATTCTCTAAAAAAGGATATTGCAAAGATTAATTCAATTCTCAAGACTGAGAGCTTATCGTTTGTTTGTATTAGAAAAGTTCCTACGAATGAATCTGTATTAGGTAAGATTGCATTGGAGTCACTTCCAAAAATCAATCAGATTTTTATAGCTCCCATTTCACGAGATTTTAATAAAGAAAGATTTGAATCATGTCTCTTGCAAGCCAGAAAAAAGATTGAAGAAATATACAGTGATGAAGAAAAGTTATACATTTGCAGCATGTCAAGTCAGACGATTGTTTACAAAGGTTTGATGTTGCCTGTTGCAATCAGTAAGTTTTACTCCGACATAGCAAAAAAAACATTTACTGCAAAAATCTGTCTTTTTCATCAGAGATTCTCAACGAATACACAGCCAAGATGGCATTTAGCTCAACCTTTTAGATTGCTCGCTCATAATGGAGAGATCAATGCAATCAGAGGAAATAGAAATTGGGTTAAAGCACGAGCATCAAAATTTTCAACTCCTCTTATTCCAGGGATTGGTGAATTTAAGTCGTTGGTAAATGAAACAGGCTCAGATTCTTCTGCCTTGGACAATATGATTGAATTGCTTGTAAAAGGTGGGATTAACTTCTTCAGAGCTATAAGGATGGTTTTGCCACCTGCTTGGCAAAATATTCATACAATGGATCCAGAGGTTAGAGCTTTTCATGAATATAATTCTATGCACATGGAGGCATGGGATGGTCCTGCAGGAATTGTAATGTCTGATGGAGAATGGGCAATATGCGTTCTAGATAGAAACGGGCTCAGACCTTCTCGGTACCAGGTTCTCAAAAATGGAATGATCACAGTAGCTTCAGAGACTGGAATTTATCCAGTGAATGACGATGAAATTTTGCAAAAAGGACGACTTAGTCCAGGTGGAATTTTTGCTGTTAATACTGAATCAGGTCAAATTCTTGATCAAAAAATTATTGATGACAAACTGAAAAAAAATAAGCCTTACAGAGATTGGTTAAAAAAATCCGCTATATATCTAGAGTCAACACTTGATACTTTTGAGGGCCCCGGCATCAAAAAAATACCACATTCCGACCTTATTAAGTCCTCTAAGCTTTTCTCGCTTTTTAACGAAGAAAGGGTCTCAGTAATTAAGCCTCTCGCCTTGGATGGGCTCGAGGGAACTGGCTCGATGGGAGACGATACTGCCCTTGCAATGTTGAGTTCAATGCCCAGATCAATCTATGATTATTTTAGGCAACAGTTTGCTCAAGTAACTAATCCACCCATTGATTCATTAAGGGAAACAAGCGTTATGTCTTTGGAGGCTTGTTTTGGCCCTGAGTTAAATATTTTTGAAGAAACCAAAGAACATGCAAAAAGAATTGTCAGCACATCTCCAGTTTTATCTCATAAAAAACTTTCTACACTTCTTAAAAATACACACTTTTCTACAAAAACTTTTGATCTCGATTATTCCCCAAAATCGAACTTAAAGGATGCTCTGAATGCACTAACTTTAAAGGTTGTATCCGCAGTTCAAAAAGGAGAGGTGATTATTCATCTAAATGAGAATTTACCTGAAAACAATAAACTATCCATTAATGGCTTGTTGGCTGTTGGATGCATTCATCAAGAGTTAATAAGGCTGGGCTTACGCTCAAATGCAAACTTAATTATTAGCTCAGCTACGGCAAGAGATACCCATCAAATTGCATGCTTGTTAAGTTTCGGTGCCACGGCGGTCTATCCATGGCTCGCATTTCAAACTATTTTAGACCTAACATCTCGAAAAGAGCTAAAAGGTAGCCCAACTGCAAATTGTGCCAAATACAGAAAAGGCATTAACAAAGGGTTGTTAAAAATAATTTCCAAAATAGGTATTTCAACAATCTCCAGTTACCGAGGCTCACAATTGCATGAGATTGTTGGTTTGAGTTCAGATATTGTGAACCTATCATTTACAAATACAGTCAGCAGAGTGGGCGGCAAGACATTTGAGGATCTAGATAGTGAAATGCGCGCTTTGGACAAATATGCTAACTCAAATGTTAGCGAGATCGGGCTCGGGGGATTACTAAAGTTTGTTCATGGAGGAGAATATCATGCATACAATCCCGAGGTTGTGAAGAAACTGCAAGAAGCTGTAAAAACTGGCTCAAAAGTTGCCTATCAGGAATATGCAGATCTAGTAAATCATCGACCACCTGCAATGTTAAGAGATCTTTTAGAGGTTAAATATCCAAAAAAAGCTAAAAAAGTTAAACCCATCAAAATTGATCAATTACTAAAGAAATTTGATTCAGCCGGAATGAGCCTTGGTGCTTTATCACCAGATGCTCATGAAACGCTAGCTGAGGCAATGAACAGCATGGGTGCGAGATCTAATTCAGGAGAGGGTGGAGAAGCGAAAGAAAGGTATGGCACATCCAAGATGTCAAAAATTAAACAAGTTGCGTCTGGCCGTTTTGGTGTTACTCCAGAATATCTGGTTAATGCAGAAGTTTTACAAATCAAAATTGCTCAAGGAGCAAAGCCTGGAGAGGGCGGACAACTGCCTGGAGGCAAGGTTAATCCATTAATCGCAAAGCTAAGATACTCAACGCCCGGCATAACTCTAATCTCACCGCCGCCTCATCATGATATATATTCCATTGAAGATCTAGCACAGCTTATTTTTGATCTTAAGCAAGTTAATTCCAAAGCTTTGGTTTCGGTGAAGCTGGTATCAGAGCCAGGCGTTGGAACCATAGCAGCTGGAGTTGCAAAAGCTTATGCAGATCTTATAACAATATCTGGCCATGATGGTGGAACAGGAGCAAGCCCACTTTCATCAATCAGATATGCAGGATCTCCTTGGGAATTAGGATTATCAGAAGCTCATCAAGCACTTAGAGCTAGTAATTTAAGGCATAAAGTGAGATTGCAGGCTGATGGAGGACTAAAAACTGGCTTGGATGTTGTAAAAGCAGCGATACTTGGTGCAGAGTCATTTGGTTTTGGAACTGGTCCAATGATTGCCATGGGGTGCAAATATTTAAGAATATGCCATTTAAATAATTGTGCTACTGGCGTTGCTACGCAGAGAAGAGACATCATTGATCATCATTATGTTGGTGAAAAAGAGAGGGTGATCAATTACTTCACATTCATTGCAAATGAGGTTCAAGAGATACTTTTAAAACTTGGTGTTCCAGATTTAGAGTCAATTATCGGACAGACTCATTACTTAAATGACATTACTCAAATAAGTCCTGCCACTAAAAATATTGATTTATCACCTATCCTTTACACTGATAAAAAATCTAATGCTCCACATTTTTGCAACACTCAATCAAATGATCCTTGGGATAAAGCCAATCTAAATAGAAGGATTCTTCAAGATCTCAAGTCATCAGTATCAGGCTCATATAAAGCTGAATTTACCTATAATATTTCCAACTGCGATAGATCTGTTGGCGCTCAAGTTTCTGGCCTGATAGCATCTTTGCATGGTGAAAAAGGAGTAAAACAAAAACAAGATCTAAATTTTGTTGGATCAGCCGGGCAAAGTTTTGGAGCATGGAATGCAGCTGGATTAAATCTCACATTAGAAGGTGATGCCAATGATTATGTTGGCAAAGGGATGAATGGAGGAAAAATAGTTATTGCTAGCACCGCAGAATATGCATCCCAAGATTCTCCAAGTGTTTTAGCAGGAAATACAGCACTATATGGAGCCACTGGAGGAGAGCTTTATATCGGCGGCTGCGTTGGCGAAAGATTTGCTGTTCGAAACTCTGGGGCATCCGCAGTAATTGAAGGAGCTGGTGATCATTGTTGTGAATACATGACCGGTGGTCATGTAACAGTTTTAGGAAACGTAGGTTCTAACTTTGGAGCTGGAATGACAGGTGGTTTTGCATACGTTCTAGATACGAAAAGAAGATTTTTTGATCAATGCAATCGCAGCTTAGTTAATCTAGATAGGATTGTTAGCGAAGAAATGGAATCACACAGAAAGTTTTTAAAACAAATAATTGCCAGACACATCAAAGAAACTAACAGCGAAAGAGCTAAATTAATATTGGACGAATTCGATAGATATGCTCCTTCTTTTTGGTTAGTCTCGCCAACAGCATTAAATATTCAGGATCTTTTAAAGGCAACAACAGCTAACGCTGCATAACTTATTTGAGGCTTTTTGAGAGATTAGCTGGATTAAATCTGTCAGTCACTATCGCGTTAGATATCTTATTCAGGAGCACCAAATTTAATTGACCACCTTTAATCTTTTTATCTCTTAATATATAAGGTTTTAAACTCTTATATTTATATTGATCGATAGAGAGATCAAATTCGTATGCCTCCAGCAGCGACTGAACATCTATCAAATCTTTTTTTGATATCAAGTTCTCCAAATATGAAATTCTAGCAGCAATAAGCATACCTTTGGCAACAGCCTCTCCATGGAGTATTTTTTGATATTTGCCTTCCGCCTCTATTGCATGGCCAAAGGTATGACCAAAATTTAAAATTGCACGTATTCCATTCTCTTTTTCATCTTTTGTAACAATTTTTGCTTTAGTTTTAATTGACTCAAATATTATTTCCTCAATAATTTTTTTATCCATAGACATAATTTTTTTGCAATTTCTTTTTAGTAAAGAAAAGAGATATCTATTTTGAATAAAAGCATATTTAAGTACTTCGGCAAGGCCGGCTTTAAATTCCCTTTTTGGAAGCGAATCCAAAACCATGGTATCTATTATTACTCCCTTAGGATTATAAAAAGCTCCCACAAGATTCTTGCCTGCTGAAATATTGATTGCAGTCTTTCCACCCACGGATGAGTCCACTTGAGCTAAAAGGGTTGTGGGTACTTGAATAAACTGGATGCCTCTTAGATAACAGCTTGCTGCGAAACCAGAAATATCTCCTATTACCCCACCACCCAAGGCGACGATTGCGTCGGACCTATCAAAATTATTTTGTGCCAAAAAGTTCAGAATTTTTTGAAAATTTTCTAAAGATTTTGCTTTCTCTCCTTTTGTTAAAAGAATGCTATAGATCTTAGAGGATGTTTTGCAAATAGAAGTTACTTTTTTGATAATGTTTGCCGGGATGCCATTATCAGAAATGATAAGAACTTTTTTGTGTTGCTTAAGGAGCAAGGCTAGATTTTTTTTAGAGATGGCATCTCGGCCAATTATGATTTTGTATCTATCTTGTTTTTGACCAGCAAATAATTCTTTAGCCATAGTTTTTAACTAACTTTACAATTTCATTAGCAACCTCAGAACCACTTTTATTTTCTGTATTAATTATGTGATCGGCGACTTCCTCATATAAGGATTGTCGTGATTTTTGAAGATCAGCAAGAACTTTTTCTGGATCTTGATCTTTTAATAAGGGTCGATCTTTATCTTTTGCAGTTCTTTCAACTTGAGTATTTAATGGAGTGTGAAGATAGAAGACAGTTCCCCTGGATGCAAGGAGTTCTCTATTTTCATCTTCTATTACTATGCCACCACCTGTTGCAAGCACAATTGAATTTAAAGCAACCATTTCTTTTAATGTTGCATTTTCTCTCTTCCTGAAACCTTCTTCTCCTTCAATATCGAAAATCCAATCTATAGTTACCCCAGTAGCATCTTCAATTTTTGTATCAGTATCGTGAAAATCAAGAAATAGCTCATTAGCCACAATTTTTCCAACAGTGGTTTTTCCAGAGCCCATTGGGCCGACAATAAAAATATTCATACTTAGTTTAAGATTGCAGATTCTATCATTTATAGGAGTAAAATAATTCTTATTAATGCATCAAAATATATATGAGATTAAAGTTTAAAGAAATTATAATTAATTAGGCATGCTAATAAAGTTTACAAATTGGCTATTCAAAGCCTTGCTAATGAGTACTCTCATTTTTATTCTAACCATTACTGGAGGTTATTTTCTCCTAAAACCAAGCCTCCCAGAAATCAATTTAGTTGATGAAGATGCATTGCAAATCCCTTTAAAAATTTTTACTTCAGATGGAGTACTGATTGGAGAGTTTGGTGATCAAAAAAGACGGACGATTGAATATGAAGAAATTCCCCAAAATCTTAAAAATGCTTTTTTAGCGGCAGAAGACGATCAATTCTTTGAGCATAATGGGATTAGAATTCCATCTCTTATGCGAGCCTTTTATCAAATGGTTAGATCAGGTCAAATTGTTAGTGGAGGCGGCACAATTACAATGCAAGTTGTCAGAGGGTACTTGTTATCACGTGAGCAGAAAATTATTCGAAAGATAAAAGAAATTTATTTGGCTTTTGAGCTTGAAAGCTCTGCCAGCAAAGAAGAAATTTTTTCCCTATATCTAAATACCATTTTTTTAGGCAATCGCTCATACGGCGTTGAAGCTGCTGCAAATAAATATTTTTCTAAATCTATAAACGAGTTAACCCTTGCTGAATCTGCCTTAATAGCATCTTCAGCACAACTCCCCTCAAGAATTAATCCAATAAGATCTCCAGACAGATCTATTATTCGACGAAATTGGATTTTACAGAGAATGTATAAGCTTGGCTATATAGGCAGAGCCCAGTACTTGATTGCCAAAGATGAACCGATTACTGTCAGTCAGCTTGAAGTAAATTTTCTTTTAGATGGCCGTTTTATTGCTGAAATTACCCGACAAGCAATGATAGAGAGATATGGATTATCTGTATATAAAGATGGGTTGTCAGTATTTACAACTCTTGATTCTAAATTGCAGCAAGCAGCCCTTAATAGTATTTACAAAAATCTATACGAATATGACAAAAGGCATGGCTGGCGGGAGCCAATAAGTGTATTGAACAGAATACCTGAGATATTTTTTAATGAATTAAAAGACAACAATACAGATATTTTATATGAAGAATCTGGTATTCAAGATGAACTAGGCATGAATCAATTATTTATCTCAATAATTAGAGATTGTTTTGAGGAACTGCAAAGCATAGGCATTCATACTGGGGGAATAGTAATTGATGTTAAACCTGAGAGAATTATTTACTTAAGCAGCTCATTTAAACTCGAGAGTTTGCTTTGGAGGGATGAATATAAATGGGCAAGACGTAAAATTGATATTAACAAGCTTGGACCGACGCCCTCCAACTTTTATGACATCCTTCGCTCAGGGGATTTGATTAATTTAACTGAAATTGATGGTCAGAATTATCTTGATCAAGTACCAGAGGCTGAAGCTGCATTTATATCTCTTAATCCAAATAATGGGGCAGTAAAAGCTTATATGGGAGGATTAAACTTTTCAAAGAGTAATTTCGACAGAGTTAAGCAATCTTTCCCTCAAGCTGGATCCAGTTTTAAACCATTTATCTATACCTCAGCATTCGCAAATGGCTATAAAGCTTCAGATAAAATTAATGATGCACCAATTATTTTTGAAGATTCAAACTTAGAAAGCAGTTGGCGTCCTGAAAATTATACTGGTAAGTTTTATGGCCCTATTAGACTCAGAGAGGCTTTGGTTCAATCAGTTAATTTAGTTTCTATCAAGTTACTTAGAGAAATGGGAATTACGCTAAGTCATGATTTTTTATCTAAGTTTGGATTTTCTAAATCAAGATTAGCTCCAGATCTCTCACTAGCATTGGGATCCTCTAGTTTTTCTCCCGCTGAAATGGCTAGAGCATATGCTATTTTAGTGAATTCTGAAAATCCAAAAGACCCATTTTATATCGAAAAAATTGTTGATAGAGACGGAAAAATAATTTTTAAACATCCGCTTAAAGATGAAGCGAATAAAAATAAAAAATCAATTGAAGCTTTTCCATGGTTTAAAACTCAACTTGCTGAAGAATTAGAACCTTTTCGTCTTTTGTCGCCATTAGAAAAAACTTTGAAACCAATTGATCCTAGAATTAGCTTTATCACTAAAGATATTCTTCGTGAGGCACTTTCAAGAGGAAGTAACGCAAAAAGGGTGAAGATTTTAAATCGTAACGATATTGCTGGCAAAACCGGTACAACTAATGATGCAATCAGTACTTGGTTTTCTGGCTTTCATAATAATTTAGTATCAACTGTTTGGATTGGAACTGATGATTTTTCCTCTCTAGGAGATAACGAGTTTGGCTCAAGCATTGCATTGCCAGTCTGGGTTGATTTTATGAAAACTGCCCTAGTCGATTTACCAGAAGATAGCTGGAAGGCGCCAAAAGGAATTTCTTATGTGAGAGTTGATCGAGAATCTGGAAAACCGACTTCTGAAAAAAGTGAAAATTCTTATTTCGAGCTTTTCTTAGATGAAGATGTTTAGGTTTTAAATATACTTCTAGTAATGAAGGCCCAGTAATTTTCAATATAATTGCTTGGAATTTCCTTAAACTTATTCCTTATAAATCTAGAAATAGTTCCTTCTATAATTGATGTTATTAAGTGAGCACTTTGACCAGATGTTAGGTTAAGCATGTCTTTTTCAGTAGTCAAAATTTGTTTAATAGAAAGTTCTAACCTTTCATAAAATTGATTGACTGCATCAATCACATTTTGCTCATTTGGTCCTAATGCCTCTCTAGACAATATCCTAGCAAAACCTTTATTTTTTTCTAAAAATATTAGAAAAAAGAAAAATATTAATCGCACTTTTTCTGCAGGCTCAATACTTACATCTTTTTTGATTTCTCCAACTTTTTGAAAAACCGTTTGGTCGCAGAATGTAAATAATTCTAAAAAAATTGACCTCTTACTAGGAAAGTGTCTATACAAGGCAGCTTCAGTAATTTCACTTTCAGAAGCAAGCACCGATGTAGTTACCTTGGTCGCATCTTTTTCTTCCAAAAGTTTAGCCAAGCTTTGAAGAATAATCTGTTTTCTATCTTTTGGCATAGCCTAGCTTAGCTTAATGTTAATTGTTTCATCAATTGTTTTAAGCTGATCAAGAAAAATATCTTGTATTTCATTAAGTCTTTCACGAGAATTTGCTTCAAATCTAAGTACTAACTTGGGCGTAGTATTTGATGCTCTGAGCAATCCCCAGCCGTCATCAAAGTTTACTCTTAATCCATCAATTGTAATTTTCTCACCAATTCCAAATTGAGCTTTTTTAATAAACTCTTCAACTATTTTAAATTTTTTATTCTCACCTACATTTATATTTATCTCAGGAGTTGAGAAGGCTTTTGGCAGTTCTTCAAAAAGCGTACTAAGAGAAGAATGAGAATCCTTGATGATTTCTATTAATCTAAAAGCTGAGTAATGCGCATCATCGAATCCATACCATTTGTCATTAAAGAAAATATGACCACTCATTTCTCCAGCAAGTGGAGCATTATTTTCCCGAAGAGTATTTTTAATATGAAAATGTCCTGTAGGCGACATAACTGGATTACCTCCTGCTTCGGTGATGACTTTTGCAAGAAGATTTGTACACTTTACATCAAATACTATTTTTTTATTTTTGCTGTCTTTTAAAACGTCCCTACTTAAAATCATCATAAGTTGATCGGGACAGATAATTTCTCCTAAATCAGTAACTACTCCAAGCCGGTCTCCATCTCCATCAAATGCAATTCCAATATCTGCCGATTCATTTTTTACAGCCTTAATTAGATCTTGAAGATTTTCTATATTACCTGGATCAGGATGATGATTTGGAAAATTTCCGTCAATTTCACAAAACAGTTCTATTACTTCATGACCAAGTTTACGAATTAATTTAGGGGCAATGTCTCCTGCAGAACCATTACCACAATCTATAATCACCTTCATTTTTTTTGAGCTCTTGATTGCCTGCGAGCATACTTCGTCGACGTATTCGTCCATTAGATCTTTTTTAATAACTTCTCTTCCGGGAGAATTGACCTGCAAGGGTTCACTTGAAAGTAAGCTGAGTATTTCAGCTCCTGAAACAGGCGAATCATTGATTACGATTTTAAAACCATTGTAATCTTTTGGATTATGGCTACCTGTAATCATGATGCCTGATTTAGAAGATAATTTTTTTGCTGCAAAATATAGGAGAGGGCTTGTTACTAAACCTACATTTACCACATTTAATCCGAGTGCCTGTAATTTTGTCGAGAGAGAGTTTAATAAATCTTGTCCTGAAAGCCTTCCATCCCTTCCAATGGCTAATTCACTTACTTTTTCATAAGAACATTTTTTTGCTATTGAAGATGCTATAGCGTTTATGGATCGCTCGTTAATTTGGCTGGGGACGATCCCACGGATATCATATTCTCTAAAGATAGATTCATCTATCATAACAATTTTAATTTCATTATATGGCTTGTTTTGTCATAATAACTGACACTTAAAACCATACACAACATGTTTCTAAATACAGACTCAAAATTTATTTGGCTCAATGGAAATTTTCAACCATTTGATGACACTAATATTCACCTTCTATCTAACACTTTGCATTATGGGATGGGTGTTTTTGAAGGAGTAAGAGCATATGAAACTGGCAGTGGAGGAGCAATATTTAGACTGCATGATCATACTAAAAGATTATTTGATGCAGCTTCAAAAATCAATATCAGCATCCCTTATTCTATTGAAGAGCTATGTAATGCTCAAAAGGATTCAATGTCTAAAAATAATCTTTTGGAAGGATATATAAGACCCATTGTTTTTCTTGGAAGTGAATCTATGGGTTTAAGATCCCAAAGCTCGCTTTCCATCAATGTAGCTATTGCATGTTGGGAGTGGCCCTCATATATGAATCCTGAGGCGAAGCGAAATGGCATCTCAGTCATTAAGTCTCCATTTCAGCAATACGATAATCCTCTTTATTCAAATAATAAGATTATTGGCACATACGTGAATTCAATTATGGCGGTCAATGATGCGATTGCTAAGGGTGCTGAAGAGGCGATATTAATGGATAAGAATGGTTTCATATCCGAAGGCAGTGGCGAAAATCTATTTATTGTAAAAGACTCGTGTTTATATACTCCTAAAACAGACTACTGTTTAAATGGCATTACCAGACAAAGCGTTATATCTATTGCCCAAGACTTAAACTATAAGATTGAAGAAAAGAATCTTACTTTTGAAGATTTGTTAGAAGCGGACGAAGCATTTTATTCTGGAACTGCAGTTGAAATTACACCAATAACTACCGTTAACAAATCAAGAATTGGCTCAGGTTCCATTGGATGCATTACAGAGGTTCTGCAAAAAAAATATTCTGAGATAGTCTGTGGCCAAGATCAAAACTATTCAAGCTGGCTTACCACGATCTAATCTTCAATTGAATTGAATCATAAACTAAATATTGCTATATCAAGTTATCGAAGTGCTCCATTTGGCGGGGGTCAGGGCATTTTTGTGTACGAATTATCTAAAGCTTTACAAGCTTTAGGTCATAAAGTTGATATTATATCCGGCCCACCATATCCAAGCCTTGAGTCAGGAGTAAATTTAATCAAATCTCCAGGTTTGGATTTATTCAGCACTTTTGTTTTTAGGGATAGATTAATCCTCTTTAAAAATAAAAAAAATAAATCTCTAGACGATTGGTTCGAGTTTTTTTCTGCCTTAATGGGTGGATTTCCAGAAATAAAAACTTTTGGTAACAGATTAAAAGTTTTACTCAAAGATTCGCCTTATGACATAGTCCTTGACAATCAGTCACTTAGCTATGGAATTCTTCAAGTTCAAAACAATATTCCTGTCATAGAAATTGTACATCATCCAATTACAAAAGATTATAAATATGACATCCAGTTTTCGAAGGGAATAATTCAGAAGCTATCAAAATGGCGATGGTTTTCTTTTTTAAGAATGCAAAAAAAAGTTGCCCCTCAAATAAATGTCATTTCAACACCTTCATTAAATTCTAAAAATGATATTGAAAAAGATTTAAATGTTATTAAAGAAAATATTTTTGTTATTCCTAACGGCATTGACCATATAAAATTTTCTCCTAAAAATCACATTAAAAGAATTCCCGGCCAACTAATTACAACTGCAAGTGCTGATGTTCCGCTGAAGGGATTAGACTTTACTTTGCAAGCTATCTCTCAGCTCAAAAAAGATTATCCCACCATAAGACTAATTGTCATTGGAACGCCAAGGCCAGGCGGTCATACTGAACGCTTAATACAAAAATTAAATATTGAGGCTAATATTGTTTATAAAACTAATTTAACAAAGGAAGAAATTGCAATGGAATATGCTCATAGCAATATTGCTATAGTAAGCTCATTGTATGAGGGATTCGGTTTTCCAGTTGGCGAGGCAATGGCATGTAGTATTCCATTAATCGCAACTAATGTTGCATCTATTCCTGAAATAACAAGCACCTATGCAGAGTTGATTCCTGAAGGAGATTCTAAAAGTATTGAGAACGCAATTAGAAATATTTTATTAGACCCTTTTACATATCAAACTAGAGCAAATGAGGGAAGAAAACATATAATAAATAACTTTGATTGGGAAAAGATAGCTCAATCGTATGAGAATTTAATTTATCAAACAATGGAAAAATTTAAATGTTAACTTTTGACTTTAAAAAAATTAATCTACCACCTCGTTCAAAAGTCCTTGACGTGGGATGTGGTGAGGGGCGACATATTTTTGGCATATTAAATGAATTTGAGGACGTCTATTGTTATGGCTTAGATCAAGATATTCCATCTTTAGATAAGTGCAAGGAAGGATTAGAGTTTTTTAAAGAGCTTGATTCAAATGGCACAATTTTTCAGGAAGGCTCAGTATATCAATTGCCTTTTGAAGAGAACTTCTTTGATCTTATTATTTGTTCAGAAGTATTGGAACACTTAGATGATTATCATGCTGCTATAGAAGAAATTCATAGGGTTTTAAAGCCAGGAGGAAAGTTTTTACCAAGCGTTCCTTCATATTGGCCAGAAAAAATATGCTGGCTTCTCTCCAAGGAGTATCAAAATATGCCTGGAGGTCATGTAAGAATTTTTAAGAAACATCAACTTATTGATGAGGTAAGAAATCATGGATTTAAATATAATAACTCCGAAAGATTCCACGGTTTTCATAGTGCATACTGGTGGCTAAGATGTTTATTTTGGAAAAATCAAGACGCAAATTTCTTAGTTAAAATATACAAAAAATTCCTTGAATTTCAAATTCTTCAAAATCCAGCTTGGCTAAGAATTTCAGAGAGGATTATTAATCCAATTTTTGGAAAAAGCATTGCATATTATTTTGAGAAGGAATGAGTGAATTTCCAAATGCTTCACCCATTGATCCAAGTTCATTATTTGGGCTGAGGCATATAGGCGATTTTATTGAGCGCACCCAACTTCCTTCTGGTGCAATTCCATCTAATTTAGATAATTCTCATGATCCTTGGGATCATCTCGAAGCAGTAATGGGACTATCAACATTGGGATTTAACAGTCAGTCTATTGATGGCATTCAATGGATGGCAAATAATCAAAATGAAGATGGTAGTTGGTATAACTTGTATAACAATGACAAAGCACTTGAACTAAATAAACAGTCTAATTATTCTTCTTATATTGCTGTAGCTGTGTGGCATTTTTATTTGTTAAATCAAGAAATTGAATTTCTTGAAACATTTTGGGAGGTGGTAAAAAATGGAATTTTATTTTCTCTTTCAATGCAGAATAAGAACGGTGCAATTGCTTGGAATGTAGATGAATCCTCAAATATTGATGAAGACTATCTTATAACCGGGTGCAGTTCGATAGCCAAAAGTCTTGAATGTGCTATAGCTATTTGCCAAGTGCTAAAAAAGTACCAGCTTGAGCAAGAATGGAGAGAAGCGCATTCAAAATTGCTTGCAGCACTTGAAAAGCCATTATCAATTTTTGACCTTAAAAAAGATCGCAGTAGGTTTTCTATGGACTGGTATTACCCAATACTAGCTGGAATAAAGTCAAAAAATAGAATCAACGAGTTAACCTCAAGAATTAAAGATTCTTTTTGGGTCAAGGACCTTGGAATAAAGTGTGTCTCTGATGAACCATGGGTAACAGTTGCTGAAACCAGTGAATGCTCAATAGCATTTAAAAGCATTGGGGAGGACGAGATTGCAGCCGAGCTTCTGAATAACGCTATCTCAATTGTAGATATTAATGGAATCCCATATATGGGCTGGCAATTTAATGAAAATATATATTGGCCAGAGGAAACACCCTCCTGGACATCAGCAGCATGTATCCTTGCAGCAGATGCAAATCAAAAGCTTACAAAAGCGCATCACTTATTTACTAAAAAGCAATTTGAGTCTTAGTAAGGCAAACAATCGTATCTACTCGCTCATATAGAATAAAACCGTCATTAAGAGCTTTTTGATAAATTAAATATGGTGCTTGCCCACCTTCTTCTGGCTTTTCATAAATATCATGAATCACCAATGCTCCCATAGAATGAATTTTTGAACTCCAATTGTCATAGTCATTCTCAGCAGAGATGTTTGTATGACTACCATCGATAAATAGCAGCCCCAATTCTTGTTTCCAATTAGGTGCTAAAACATTTGCATCTGCAATAATTGGAATAATCCATTTACTTTCATCAAATTGCTGAAGATTTTCTTGCATTAAAGGTACTGTATTTACTCGACCTAAGT
This sequence comes from SAR86 cluster bacterium, assembly GCA_003331545.1. Lineage (GTDB taxonomy): Bacteria > Pseudomonadota > Gammaproteobacteria > Magnimaribacterales > D2472 > D2472. The sequence goes on along the minus strand of QOPC01000006.1, from coordinate 17,734 downwards.
GGTTGTCATAAATATCTGAATCGAAATACTCCTCACCCAATTGATGCTCTTCTGATCCTAAATGATGATCAATAGTGTATATAAGCTGATCATTAGACGAGATTCCTGCCGCTATGTATAAAGCAGACTTAGCACCAAATGTCCCTATTTCAAGGGCTGGACCATATTGAGAAAATTCTTTAGCCCATTTAGTTAAGGCCTGCCCCTCATGACCAGGCATAAAACCTTTTAAAGTATCTAATTTTTTAAAATCCATATCTATTGATAAAATTCTTTACCTAAGGTTGATTTAAATCTTCTATGAACCCACAAATATTCAGCTGGATATTGAAGAATTTTTTCCTCCATCACATCATTTATTTTTTGCGAAAGCTCTGGAGCATTTAGTCCCATATAAGCAATCGATTCTAATTTAAGAATAATTCTATTTTTTTCATAAAATGTATTTATAAATAATAAATTACAATTAGTTATATCAATAATTTTCTTAACTGTGGTAATTGTTGCCGCATCTTGATTAAAAAACTTTAACTTTACTGAATGTTCCCATCCATAATCTTGATCAATTGCGTAGAGAACATTTTTCCCATCTTTAAGCCATCTCATAAACTTTCTAGGATTATTTTTATCAGCTGTATCTTGAATACTTGATAGCCTTCCTTTTTCTTGAATACTGTTCATTGAAATAGAATTATGAGTTCGACTAACTCCATAAATTGGCATATTCATGGCAAGAAGACGGGCATCTAGTTCCAAATGCTGAGAATGTTTAAAAATTATTAAGTTGCCTTTCACTTGATTTTTGACATCTATTTGATCTAAACCAATGATTTCGTAATCAATTAATTTTTGTATCTTTTTGTCTGACCAAAACCATGCAATACCTGTTTCAATAATTGATCTGCCAAGAAACAAAAAATTTTTCTTTAAAAGCTGATCTTGCTGGATTTTTGATAAATCTGGAAAACAAGCATTAATATTTGCTCGAGCTATCTTCTTTCTGCTTTTTGCAAACATCCATAAAATCTTGGCACAAATTTTTGCCATCACTTGGTGACACGCTATTGGTAGATGGCAAAGTCCTCGCCAAAATGTCATCATTATTCTCATCGATATTACGAGTAGATAAAAATTAAAGAATGTATTATTACATTAATTTAAATATACCTTTGTTATGAACTTAGTAATTTACAATTTATTAATTTTAATACTTCTTCCTGTGTTTGGATTTCGCATAATCATAAAAAGTATTTCAGACAAAGACTATAGAAGAAATTTTTTACAAAGGTTTGGATACAATTTGAGTCCTATTGTCAGAACAAATAAAAAGGTCATTTGGTTTCACGCTGTTAGTTTAGGTGAAGTAATAGGATCACAGGGCATCATTAATAAGCTATTAAAAGATTTTGAAGTAATTATCACAACTACGACTCCCTCAGGACATAGAAGAGCTAAAGAAATTTTTAATGATGATATTGTAATTAACTACATGCCATGGGATTTTTACCCATTTATAAATAGATTTATTAATTTCTATAAACCCCAGGGAATTTTAATATTTGAAACAGAAATATGGCCATCAATGATTTCTTGTGCATATAAAAAAGATATTCCTTTATATCTTGTTAATGGCAGGCTAAGTCAAAAGTCTTATAAAGCCTATTCAATGTTTTTTTGGCTTGTAAAAAAAATATTGAGCCAAGTAACTTTTTATTTTGTTCAGACTGAAAATCATATGCAGCGATTTTTAAAGCTTGGTGTAGATAGGGATAAAATAAAAACTGTTGGCTCAGTAAAATTTGATATCTCAGGTCTAGAAACTAAGCAAATTGACAGCCCTCCTTTCATATTGGGAGGCAGTACTCATCATGGAGAGGAGAAGTTACTGCTAAAAGCATTCAATAAGTTTTCAAAAAAGAAAGATTTGAAATTATATTTATGCCCCAGGCATCCAGAGCGAGCAGATCAGATTGTAAAGCAAGCTATTGATATGGGCTTTGAAACTCAACTTTTTTCAACGATTAATTCTCAGAGTTTTGATGTTTGTGTTATCGATAGCATTGGATTGCTTCCAAGCTTCTATGCTGCCTCCTCAATGGCATTTGTAGGAGGTAGTTTGGTGCCAAGGGGAGGCCATAATTTAATTGAGCCAGCAGCGCTTGGTTCCCCGATAATTGTTGGACCTCATACATTTAATTTTGAGGATATTGTTAATCAATTTCTGCAAGCACAAGCATGCATTAGGGTATGTGATGAGGATGAATTACTGGCTGCAATGGAGTTATTTGCTAATGATTTAAATGCAGCTGAACAGTATGCATTCAATGCAAAAGAGATTGTTTATAAAAATAAAGGCTCAACAGATATTCAAGCTTCTTATATAATTAAAGAATTAGGAGAAAAAAATTGAAGCTTATCACTGCTATTATCAAGCCATTTAAATTAGAAGAAGTGCGTGAATCACTTGATAAAATTGGGATAACTGGCATGACAATTACAGAAGTGAAAGGATTTGGAAGACAAAAAGGCCATACTGAGTTATATCGTGGCGCAGAATATGTAATAGATTTTTTACCTAAAATTAAAGTCGAAATTGCAGTTTCCCTCGATCAACTTGAAAATGTCGTTACTGCCATTTCTAAAAGCGCAAGCACTGGCAAGATTGGGGATGGAAAAATTTTTATTACCTCACTTGATCAGGTCATCCGAATAAGAACTGGCGAGACTGACGAAAGTGCGATTTAAAAATCATTGAACATACTTAAGCAGCCGATCATATTTTTACTAGGTCCAACTGCATCAGGCAAGACTGAATGGGCTATTCATTGGCAAAATACATTTGATGCAATTGAAATCATCAGCGTAGATTCTGTAATGGTCTACAAAGAATGTAATATTGGATCAGCAAAACCCTCGAATGATGTTTTGCAGAGTCATCCTCATCATTTAGTCAATTATGTATCTTTGAATTGTATTTTTTCTGTTGCAGACTTTTATAAATCAGCATTAAAATTAATTGAAGATATCCATTCTCGAGAAAAAATTCCATTATTGGTTGGTGGCAGCATGATGTATTTTAATATCTTGAAGCATGGAATAAGTTCTCTTCCATCCGCAGATCTAGCTTTTCGAAAAACCTTGGAAGAAAAGATCCTCAAAGGGGGAATCGAAAATCTATTCAAGGACCTGGCAAGGCTTGATCCTGAAGCTGCAAAAAGTATTAAGCCTCATGATTCACAACGAATAATAAGAGCTTTAGAGATTATAAATATAAACAAAAAGAGTGTGGGTGCAAGCATTGCAGATTCGAACTCAGTCGCACTGCAAGAAAAATATGACTTGATTGAGTATGGAATTTTTCCTGCACAAAGAATTGAACTGCACAAAAGAATAGAAACACGGCAGGACGAGCTGGTTGGCAATAAATTAATTGAAGAAATTTTACAGATCAAAGATATCTTTAATATTTCTAGTTCGCATCCTGCAATGAAAGCTATTAATTACAGACAGGGATTACAAGTTATTAATGGCCAATTAAAAAAATCAGAATTATTTGAAAAATCTCTTTTTGCTACCCGTCAACTGGCTAAAAGGCAGTGCACTTGGATGAGGGGCTGGGAAAATTTAACTTGTTTTGATCTTTTTAATCTTGAACTTGCTACTGAGGAATTAAAAAAGCAACTTAATTTTCTTGAAATCATTTAATTCTTATGATTTAACCCCAAATTATCTCTATAATTAAACTTTAAACATAAAGGTAATCACGTGAATTGGGATAATCAAAATAATCAAGACCCTTGGGGCAGAAAAGATCAAGATGAAGTTTCATTTGATGATTTAATCAAGAAATTTTCTGTAATGTTTTCGAAAAAAGGCTCAGGATCAAATGGTTCCTCGGGCGGAGACGGATTTAATATCCCATCGAAAAAGATATTTCTTTATGGCTTTTTTGGCTTCCTCGTTATTTATGCAAGTATGTCTATTTATCAACTTGATTCACCTGAAAGAGCTATTGTTCTTAGGTTTGGTGAATACCATGCAGAAACAGGCGAGGGCTTAAATTTTATGCTAGCTGGAATTGATGAAAGATATGTTGAGAACGTAGCATTAACCAGACGTTACTCTCAAACAGCAAACATGCTTACAAAAGATGAAAACTTAGTCGACGTTACTATTTCTGTTCAATATAGAATAAAAAATTTAAAGGATTTTGTTTTAAATGTCCGTGATCCTGAAAGTAGCCTAAGAGAGGCAACAGAGAGCTCTTTGCGTCATGTCGTTGGAGATAATACTCTCGAAGAGACACTGACCACTGGACGTGAGCAAATTGCTCAAGACGTAGATACTAGATTGCAAAGCTATTTAGACTTATATCAAACTGGTCTTATAGTCCAGCAAGTGAATATTGAAAAGACTGATCCACCTTCAGCTGTAAAAGCTTCATTTGATGATGTGGTTGCTGCAAGAGAAGATAAGGTAAAGCTTCAAAATGAAGCTGAAAGGTACGGTCTTTCAGTTGTTCCAGAGGCAAGAGGCCAGGCATTTGCTAGGATACAGGCTGCTGAAGCGTACAAAGAAGAAGTCGTGGCCAATGCGGAAGGAGAAGCTGTCCGTTTTGATAAATTACTAGCAGAGTATGAAAAAGCACCTAAAGTCACCAGAGACAGACTTTATCTAGATGCATTGCAAGGCCTTTACAGTAATTCAACTAAAGTTTTGATGGATGTAGAGGGTGGTAATAATCTTATGTATCTGCCATTAGACAAAATTCTAGAACAAAATAGACCATCGGAGGAAGACTAATGACTAAAGGAATGAATCTACTAATCCTTGCAGGACTAATCCTTGCATTAATTTTAAATAGCCTTTTTGTAATCGATGAAAAAGAAGATGGCATTGTATTTCAGTTTGGAGAAGCCATAAAATCTGACCTGCCAACAGGTTTGAACTTTAAATTACCAATTGTTCAAAATGTAAAAAAATATGATTCCAGACTTCAAACTCTTGATGAGGAGCCAAATAGAATTCTTACCGTTGAGAGTAAGTATCTAATTGTTGATTCATTTGTTAAATACAAAATTACAGATGTTAGAACCTTCTATGATGCAACAAGTGGAAGTTTTGTGAATTTGAATAATTTGTTGGGACAAAGGACAGCATTTGAGCTAAAAAATCAGTTTGGTCGAAGAACTGTTACCGAACTTGTTTCTGGTGAAAGAGATCAGCTGATGACCGCTATGAGAGATAATTTAGGTGATTCTGTATCTGATTTGGGAATTGAAATTATTGACTTTAGAGTTAAAAGAATTGACCTGCCACCTGAGCTTAGTAATTCTGTATATGAAAGGATGCGCTCAGAAAGAAATAGGCTGGCAGAAGAGCTTCGTGCAGAAGGAAATGAGTTATCCAATGAAATCAGATCTACTGCTGATAAAGAGAAAGTAATTATCCTAGCTGAAGCTTATAAAACTTCAGAACAAATTCGTGGGGATGGTGATGCTACAGCTGCAGCTATCTATGCTGAGTCATTCTCTGGAGATCCTGAATTTTATGAATTTACTCGCAGTATGAAAGCTTATGACGCTACCTTTAATAATAAATCAGACGTTTTGCTGATTGATCCTAAGTCTGATTTCTTTAAATATCTCAATAAATCTAAAGGCGATAATTAATCCTGTATGAGTACCAACACCCTAATTCTAGGTTTGCAATGGGGTGACGAAGGAAAAGGAAAAATTGTAGATGCATTAGCGGAAAGCTCAGAGGCTGTCTGCCGCTTCCAGGGTGGCCATAATGCAGGCCATACATTAAAGGTTGATGGAGAGCAAAAGGTTCTTCATCTTGTTCCATCTGGCATTCTTCATCCTAAAGTTAATTGTGTATTGGGTAACGGACTAGTTTTGTCTCTGCCTGCACTGGCGCATGAGATCTCGGACTTAAAGGAAAGTGGGATTAATTTTGAAGACCGTTTTTTTGTAAGTGAAGATTGTTGCTTGATACTTCCTACCCACATAGCAATTGATAAAGTAAGAGATAAAGAAGAAGGGATTGGAACAACTGGAAGAGGAATTGGTCCGGCATATGAGGACAAAATTGCAAGACGCGCTATACGCTTTGGAGATTTAAAAGATCTGAAAGAGCTTAAAATAAAACTATTCAAGTTGGTTAATTATCATAATCAAGTTTTAGAAAAATTATACAGTGCGGAATCAATAGCATTTGATGATGTGTTTGAAGAATTAGAAAATAATTTATTTCTTTATCATAATTACAAATGCAAAACTCAGGATCTTTTAAAAATGTGGGTTAAGCAAGACAAGACTATTATTTTCGAAGGTGCACAAGGATCCATGTTAGATATTGATCATGGCACTTATCCCTTTGTCACTTCCTCAAGCACTACTGCAGGTGGGCTTTCCTCGGGGCTGGGCATTGGACCAAAACATATTGATTCAATTCTAGGTATCACCAAGGCTTATACAACAAGGGTAGGTGAAGGCCCTTTTCCTACCGAGTTATTTGATGCAAATGCGGAGGAACTAGCTAAAGTAGGTCATGAATTTGGTGCAACAACCGGCCGCCCCAGGAGATGTGGATGGCTTGATCTAAAAGCCCTTGAATCCATTATGTTCATTAACTCTGTATCAAATCTTTGCATTACTAAATTAGACGTTTTAGATGGATTCAAAGATATAAAAGTGTGTGTTGATTATGATGATGACGAAAAACCAATATATAAAACATTTGCTGGCTGGGAAGAAGACACATCCAATGTAAGATCCTTTGATGGATTGCCTGAAGCAGCACAAAATTATATATCTTTTATCGAAGAGACTTTAGATTGCACAGTTGGTATAGTCTCAGTTGGTCCATCAAGAGATCAAACAATTTATAAAGACTAGATTTATTGACCTGGGGAGAGACATGAAAAAACTTATAACTTCTATTGTTTTGCTATTTATCTTTACTGTAATAATTTTCTTTGGTGGCGCGGTTTTGAAACTCTTTGGAACATTGGATGGTCCTGGAGTTATTGAGGGAAGAGCACTTTCAGAAAATGTACTTCAAGATAGAGCAAGCAGAGTCAATATAGTTAAATCAGAGCTAGAGGTTTTGGATGAAAAGCAAATCTTATTTGGCGATTTACATGTTCATACAACTTATTCAACAGATGCATTTATGTGGTCATTACCATTCATGAACGGTAAAGGAGCCTCTCCACTTGCCGATGCATGTGATTATGCAAGATTTTGTTCGGCATTAGATTTTTGGTCTATTAATGATCATGCTGAAGCCAGCACTCCAAGAAAATGGCTTGATACTAAAGAAAGCATTCAGCAATGCAATAATTTATCTGAAGGAACAGATGATTTAGTGAGTTTCTTAGGATGGGAATGGACTCAGGTTGACCCAAATCCTGAAAATCATTATGGACATAAAAATGTTATTTTTTTAGAAACCGATGACTCATTAGTGCCACCTAGAGCAATTGGTTCAGGAGGTGTCGCCCCCTTAGTTATGAGGCTTGGACTGCCATGGACAATGTCTGCTTTGCCAGCAACCTTAGATTTAAAAAACAGAGACAGATTTTTTGCATTTGATAAATTTTTTGATGAGATTCAAGCTACACCCATATGCCCTGAAGGAGTCAATACTAGAGATCTTCCAGTGGATTGTTATGAGGAGGCAACCAATCCAAATATTCTGTTTCAAAAATTAAAAGATTGGGATACACCTTACATGGTCATTCCTCACGGGACTACGTGGGGGTTTTATACTCCCCCAACATCAGATTGGAAAAAACAATTGGAAGATTTCCAGGATGATGAATCTCAATTTTTATTTGAGATATATTCCGGTCATGGCAACTCTGAAGAATACAGAATCTGGAATGATTCAGATATTGATCGAAACATTGAGTTCTTTTGTCCTGAGGAAACTAAAGATTTTTTACCAACTTGCCAACAAGCAGGCAAGATTATGGCTGCAAGATGTGAAGATTCTGGAATGGATGATCAAACTTGTAAGTATCTAGTAGATCAAACAAAACTTTTTTCTGCGCAAATGGGCCCGACAGGCTATGCCGCAGTTAATGAAACAGACCCAGATGATTTTTTAAACGCAGGGCAGTGCAATGACTGTTTTTTACCAGCTTTTAATTATAGACCTCTAGGCTCAGCTCAGTATGTCTTGGCTTTGCGTGATTTTACTGATGAACAGAACCCAAAGCGCTTTAAGTTTGGATTTATTGGTTCAAGTGATAATCATGGTGCTCGACCGGGTACCGGCTATAAAGAAATTGATAGACTTTTTAATACCGAGGCTAACGGATTTAATGATCCATTGTACGAAAAAATGAGCGATCTAAGACGCCCCAAAGGTGAATTAGAACCATCTTATGTTGATTTAGACAATACTAACTTAACTAGCATTATGGATTTAAATATTGCTACAGATGCCGAAAGGCAAAGTGCATATTTTATGTCAGGTGGTTTGGTTGCCGCTCACTCATCATCAAGAAATAGGGAATCAATTTGGGATGCGTTGGAAAGAAAAGAAGTTTATGCAACTTCAGGACCAAGAATCCTTTTATGGTTTGATGCAGAAACTCAGACTAAATCTCTCACAATGGGAGAAGAAGTCAACAGCGATGAGTCACCTGTCTTTACAGTCAAAGCTGCAGGTTCTCTAAAGCAAAAGCCAGGTTGCCCTGACTATAGTAATAATGGATTGACCCAAGAGCGACTAGAAAAGATTTGTAATTCAGAGTGTTACAACCCAAGCAATGAGAGAAGAAATATTATACGAATTGAGGTCATAAAAATATTACCTCAACAATATCAAAATGAGCCAATTGAAGGGCTTGTAGAAGACGTTTGGAAAACATTCCCATGTAATAGCACAAGTTGTAAGGTTTCATTTCAGGATGAGCAATTCTCAATTGGTCGAAGAGACGTTGTTTATTATGTTCGAGCAATTGAAGAATCTTCGCCGACATTATCTGCAGATCCATTAGGATGTCAATTTGATGAAAATGGTAAATGTATAAAAACTGAAATATGCAGGGTAGGGGTTAATGAAAATAGAGATGGGTGTCTGGCTCCTGCTGAACATCGTGCATGGTCAAGCCCTATCTATGTCAACTATTCTTCTTAAGCCAGTCTGCTTGATTTGTTTTTAGCCACTCATCAAGTTTAGCATTAATAAACTTATATGAATTTGGATTGGAGAATTTCTTTGCAAGTCTGATGCATTCATCAATAACAATAGGATGATCAAGCTCATTGGCACGAATTTCAACAATACCTAGCCAAAGAATTGCCTCATCGATTATCTCAAGGTTCTCGTCTTTGTCACTCTTGAAGGCACCAGTAATTTTTTTTAAGTCGTCTGATTGCTCAAAAATATTTTCTAACCTTTGTTTAAAGTAGTCAAAGCTTATTTTTTTTGGAGTATTTTCTTTAAGAAATTGATCTATTAAAAAATGTAAGTTTGATTCATGAAATAAGTACTGAAAAATAGCTTGGACCAAACATTCACGTGTTTGAAGCTCTTGTTTAAATTTACCGAGATTTTTTGACATAATTTTTATCTCAGCATTTCGACAAGTGATTGAGCAATCTCCCTACCTTTGTTTAGTTTTTTAGGACTAACCCTTTCTTTTGCTTGATGTAGATTTTCCGAGGCGATTAAACCAAAAGCGATAGGCTTTTCTGCATTAATGCTTACTTGCATTAATCCTTGAGCAACTGATTCCGAAATTAGCTCATAATGTGTTGTTTCTCCTCTAATTACTACTCCAAAGGCGATGACTCCATCTGCATGAGCTAATTCTCGTTGAGCCGCATGGACTAGCTCCCATGCGCCTGGAACATAAACTATTTTAAAATTAGATATACCTAGTGCCTCTAAATGAGCGCTTCCTGATTTTATAAGTTCTTGAACTAGTTCAGCATTCCATTTGGATGCAACAATTGTAATTTTTTGATCAACGTTAATATTTTCTGTTGAGAATGAGAACCCATCTTTGTTCATTGTTCGAATCCTGTAACTTCAAGGTCAAATCCAGATAAAGAAGGATACTTCAAAGGAGTTGCTAGAAGCTTAATATTTTTAAGGCCAAGTTCTTTCAGAATTTGAGACCCTATTCCTACTGTCTTAGTTTCTGGCTTAACTGTTGATTTTGTTCCCTTAAGATCATTCATGATGCTATCAGCATTCTGGTAGTTACCAATTAAAAGCAAAACACCAGATTCTTCTTCCCCAATTCTTTTAAAAGCTTTCTCTAAACTAAGCCTTTCCCCGAAATCTTCAATACCAATCAGGTCATGCAATGTGTTTGGAACGTGCACGCGGACCAGCGGAGACTGAGTTGAGCTTGGATTTCCTTTAACAAATGCCAAATGGAGATTATCAAATATGCTATCCCTCCAAGCAGATAGTTCAAATTGGATACCATGGATTTCTACTGCCTTAGAATATTCCAGATGGACTGATTTTTCCTTGAGAGTTCGATAATGAATCAAATCAGCTATTGTTCCAATCTTCATCTCATTTTTTTTAGCAAATTTAAGTAGATCGTCTCTTCTTGCCATGCTGCCGTCATCATTCATAATTTCACAAATAACTCCAGCTTCTTCTAAACCAGCCAATCTCGCTAAATCACATGCTGCTTCAGTATGACCGGCTCGACTCAAGACTCCCCCTTCAAAAGCTCTTAAGGGAAATATGTGTCCAGGTTGAACTATATCTTCAGCCTTAGCATTTTTTTTAGCAGCAGCTTTTATGGTTCTGGCTCTGTCTTCGGCTGAAATTCCAGTAGAAATTCCTTTGGCAGCTTCAATAGAAACTGTAAATCCTGTGCCATGCTTAGCTCGATTATTATTTGTCATCATTGGAAGATTAAGTTGATCACATTTATCAGGTGATAGCGGTAAACATACCAAGCCTCTAGCTTTACTAATCATAAAATTTATTTTTTGATCATCTATCAACTCTGCAGCACAAACTAAGTCACCCTCATTTTCCCTATCTTCATCATCAATCAATATAACCATCTTCCCAGCTGCAATGTCTTGAATGATTTCTTCAGTCTTATTAAATTCCATTTTTTCTATATAAGCATTAAATGTTTAAAAACAATTAAATTTTTCCATTGAAATAGGTTGTTTTAATATCATCATTAAATATTTCAACTTTTGCCATCTTTAATCTTTTCAAATGTTTCATAGATTTTGGCGCCCTTAAGCCTAAGGTTTGAATACTTTCTTTCCCTAAAAACGTGGGTGCAGTATATAGCACTAATTCATCAAATAAATTATTAGCAATGAATGCATTTATAGTCTTCTGACCACCCTCAACCAAAATACTAGAAATATCCTTTTCATAAAGATCTTTCATGAATTCTTCTAAAAAATTTTTATCATCATATTTGATGTATTCAATACCACTAACATTTTTTGCTAACATTCTTGATCCTATAATAACCTTTGAGTTTTTTGAAAAAATCTTATTAACTTTTTTAGATTTCTTAAGATTTCCCAGAATAATCTTGACCGGTTGTTTAATAGAGTCACCTTTATTGAGATTCAATTCTTTTTTGCTCAATCTTATTGTTAGGGAGGGATTATCCTCTTCAGCAGTCTTTCTTCCAACTAGAATACCTTTTACCCTTGATCGAAGATGATGACTATTTCTGCGTGACCCAGGATTTGAGATCCATTTACTATTTCCGTTTTTGAGGGCTATTTTTCCATCAATTGATTGGGCACTTTTTAAAATTATATAGGGGCGGGATTTTTTTTGATTAACAAAAAAAACACGATTTAGCTCTTTGCATTCATCTTTTAGGAGTCCAACGTTTGTTTCAATTCCTGCATTATTTAAAGACTTGATGCCTCGCCCATTAATTTTGGGGTTTGGATCGAGGGTTCCACAAAATAACCTTTTAATGTTGTATTTAATAAGTGTATTTGCGCAAGGAGGAGTATTTTTTTCTATTGAGCATGGTTCAAGGTTTACATACATGTCTGCACCGGCAATAAGCTTAATTGCTTTTTTAGCACCGAATTTTTTCTTGCAGTCCTTGATAGCATTAATCTCAGCATGATCTTTGCCATATTCTTTATGCCAACCTTCACCTACAACTTTGTTATTTTTTACAATGACACAACCGACCATTGGATTTGGTTGAGTTTTCAGCTTACCCTTCTTTGCAAGGTCAATGGCCCGAGCCATAAACTCGCATTTATTCATATTTCCTTCTTAGTTTTTTTTTGTCTTTCTTTAGACAATGAAGATATTTCCTCAGCAAATTCTTTGATATCTTGAAAATCTCGATAAACTGAGGCAAATCTTACATATGCAACTTGATCAACTCTTTTTAGGTTGCGCATTACGATTTCACCGAGTTGGCGAGATGGGATTTCTCTTTCTCCGAGTTGGCGTATTTCGGTCAAAATACTTCCAAAGATTCCATCGACCTCCTCGGCAGAAAGAGGTCTTTTTTCAAGAGCTCTAAGCATTCCTGCTTTAAGCTTGACCCCATTAAATGGTTGTCTCTCACCATCACTTTTTACAATCCTTGGAAGTGCAAGATCAGCTGTTTCAAATGTAGTGAACCGTGCATGACAGACCTCACATTCTCTTCTTCTTCTAATTTGCGATCCATCGCCAACAAGCCTAGAGTCAATGACTTTAGTATCTTGGGCTTGGCAGAAAGGACAAAACATTTTTTACTTATAGACAGGGAACCTTGAACACATTTCAACTACTTTATCTCTTATGGTATCGATTTTATTTTCGTTACCAAGGTCTAACACAATATCACAAATCCAATTGGTTAATATTTCCACCTCATTATTACTAAAACCTCTTGTTGTAATTGCTGGTGTTCCTAGTCGAATTCCTGATGTTACAAATGGAGATTGAGGATCATTAGGAACAGCATTTTTATTGACAGTAATGTTTGCTTGCCCAAGTGCATGCTCGACTTCCTTACCTGTTAAACCCTTGCTCCTTAAATCCATTAAAACGATATGATTTTCAGTTTTTCCCGACACAACATCGATTCCTCTATCTTGAATTACTTTGCACATTAATTTTGCATTATCCATAACTTGTTGAATGTACGTTTTGAACTCTGGCTCTAGAGCTTCTTTAAAGCAAACAGCTTTTGCAGCTATTACATGCATTAGTGGTCCACCCTGCGATCCAGGGAATACGCCAGAATTTAATTTTTTTTCAAGTGTTTCATTGGATTTGGCAATAATAATTCCTGATCTAGGTCCTCTAAGTGTTTTGTGAGTTGTAGAAGTAACCACATCAGCATATGGAACTGGGGAGGGATATAAGCCTGCTGCGACTAGACCTGAAACATGAGCCATATCTACCAAAAAATATGATCCCACTTCATCACATATGTCTCTAAAAATCTTCCAATCTATGATGCCTGAAAAAGCTGAGAAACCTGCAATAATCATTTTTGGATTATTTTTTTTTGCTAAATCTCGAACCTGATCATAATCAATTTCATATGTTTCTGAATTAAGCCCATATTGAAATGCTGTATAGTTTTTTCCAGAAAAGTTAACTTTTGCTCCATGAGTTAAATGACCACCATGATCAAGGCTCATGCCAAGGATCTTATCATTGGGCTCAAGCATCGCTAAAAAGGCAGCAGCATTTGCTGATGATCCAGCATGAGGTTGAACATTTGCATAATCTGCCTTAAATAGATCTTTAGCTCTACTAATAGCTATCTCTTCAGCCACATCAACGTATTCACAACCGCCATAATATCTCTTATGAGGATAGCCCTCAGCATATTTGTTAGTTAGAACTCCACCCTGGGCCTCCATCACTCTTTGGCTGGCATAATTTTCTGACGCTATAAGTTCTATGTGCTCCTCTTGGCGAGTAGACTCTTGATTCAGGGCCCGCCAAAGTTCAGCATCATAATTTTCTATTGTTTGTTGATTAGCAAAAATTGAATCGGCTCTAGATCCCATTGACTACTCCAAAAGTATTAATTAATAAAAATTGAAAAGCTTATTCTAAATTATCTATGGCTTTTTGTGGGAAAAAGCGCGTGATCTTTTAGGAAAAGTTGCTTTGCAAATTTTACATTTTATTCCATAACACTGTTGTGCCTGACAGAACTCTCTTCCCCAAAATATGATTTGAAGATGGAGTTTGTTCCAAGTTTCCTTTGGAAATATTTTTTTTAGGTCTTTTTCAGTTTGCTTAACATTTAATCCTTTAGTTAAACCCCATCTTTGCGCCAGTCTGTGGATGTGAGTATCTACTGGAAAAGCTGGATGTCCAAAGCCTTGACTAATTACAACCGACGCAGTTTTATGTCCAACTCCTGGTAATTTTTCAAGCGCTTTCATGTCATCTGGAACCTCTCCATCATAGAGGTCACACAAAATATTAGACAGTTTGTGAATTGCTTTAGATTTCTGAGGCCCAAGCCCACATGGCTTGATGATTTCATATATTTTCTCTGGACTCTTTTTTCTCATTTCTTTCGCATTGTCAGCAAGTTTAAAGAGCTTTGGAGTTACTTTATTTACTCTTTCATCAGTACATTGTGCTGACAGCAGCACCGCAACCAAAAGTGTGAAGTGATCTTTATGATCAAGGGGTACGGGGGTTTCAGGATAATGATCGCATAATATTTTTAATACGATAGATGCTCTTTCTGCTCTGGTCATTTATTAATTATAGTTAGCTATGGAAGCCTTAGCATTTTATATTTCAGATTTATGAATATTCGCAGTATCAATAGTCGTTGATTTGGCTGATTAATACCTTTAATATCTTTGCACAATGTTTTACTTTTACAAGTAATCGGCTTTAAATTCATCGCAAAAAACTATGCAAGATTACACTACAGACCACCCATTTGATATTTCGCTTTCTGAAGAACAGCAAATGACTTGGGACATGCTTAGGAAGTTTGCAGAAACAGAGCTTAGACCCAATGCGAGGGATGCAGAGAATGCTGGGAAGCCGAGCGAAGAGTTGCTGCAGAAGATTAAAGCATTAGATCTTATTCCTCTCATTATTCCAGAGGCTTATGGCGGTTTGGGTTTACAACAAGATTCTGTCTCTAATGCATTAGCTCTTGAAGCACTAGCATACGGAGATATGTCACTAGCAATGTCTGTCTCTGTTCCATTGCTTGTCGCACAAATCATTGCTGAGCATGCCAGCGAAGAGCAGAAAGCTGAATTTTTACCTGAGTTTGTTAATGGATCAATGTTTCATATTGGTCTAGGAATCAATAATGCAACATTTTCAACTGATCCATACCAGTCAAGCGTGCTTGCGGAAGAAAGTGGAGAAGATATTATTCTCAATGGCTCAAAAATGGGCATTGCTTTTGGAGAACACGCTAAGACTTATTTGATTTCTGCATCTGATGAATCAGGGGCATGTGATTTATATTTTGTAAGCAAAGATCAAAAGGGTGTTGAACTCTCAAAAACTGAATATATGGGATTAAAAGGCATGCCTTTTTCAAAAATTAATCTATCTAATTGCAAGATTAATGCTTCTCAAAAACTAGGGGGCCATAATTATTCTATAGATTTTAAATCACTAGTAGACTCTTCTAGGATTGGTATGTCAGCTTTAGCTTTGGGAGTATGTCAAGCCGTTCTAGACTATGTAGTCCCATATACCAATGAAAGAGTTGCGTTTGATGAACCTATTTCAAATCGTCAATCTGTGGCATTTATGATCGCTGATATGGCTATAGAAACAGAAGCTTTAAGATTAATGGTATATAAATCTGCAGCCTTGAAAGATCTTAATGTAGATTTTCATAAGCAAGCCTCTCTCACGCACAGATTTGCATCTCACCATGGAATGAAAATAGGAACTGATGGGGTTCAGTTACTTGGTGGTCATGGTTTTACACATGAGCATCCAGTTGAGCTTTGGTACAGAAATCTAAGAGCTGTTGGAATATTCGAAGCAGGAGCAGGAGTTTAAAAAAATGATACATCCCTTATTACCAGATCAATTACAAAAAACTCAAGAAACCATGCGAATGGCGGCAGAGTTTATCTTGCGTCCAATATCAAGGAAGTATGATAAAGCTGAGCATGAACCACCAATAGAAATGGAGCAACTCAATCAGGCTGCTGCAGCTCAAAAAAAAGAAACTGGAGTGGGTGAAGATTCGGTGAAATCTATGGATCTCACTGGAAGAAATTTATGGGCAGTTATTTCATTAGAGCAGATGTGTTGGGGAGATGTTGGGCTGTTTCTTGCAAGACCTGGAACGGGTCTTGGTAATGCAGCCATAATGGCAGTTGGTAATAAAGATCAAAAAGCTAAATGGGGCAAAAGATGGGCTGCCATGGCAATTACAGAACCTGCAGCTGGCTCAGATTCAAAGAATATTTCTACGACAGCTGTGTTAGATGGCGATGAGTGGGTAATTGATGGAGAAAAGATCTATGTAACCGATGGAGATCGATCCGATTGCGTAGTTGTATGGGCTACTCTCAATAAGAGCATGGGCAAGACCGCAATCAGATCTTTTTTAGTTGAAAAAGGTACTCCTGGATTTACGGTCGCAAGGCTTGAAAAAAAACTAGGAATTAGGGCATCTGATACTGCCACTCTTATTTTTGATAATTGTAGAATTCCTCGAGAGAATCTCCTTGGTGGCAAGGAAGAGATTGAAACAGACATAGATGCTGCTAAAAAATCTTTTGGTGGCGCTATGCAAACTTTTGATAATACAAGACCCATGGTTGCTGGCATGGCAATTGGGTTGGGTCAAGCTGCACTGGACATGACCCGAGCCTTATTAGCAGAAGAAGGCTACGAAGATAAATTTGGAGGCTCTATGCATCAGCAAACAGCTGTTCAATATGAATTGGAAATGTTGGAAGCAGAATTAGAGGCAGCTAGATTGCTGGTATATAAGTCAGCCTGGATGATGGATAACAAAATGCCCAATTCCAAGGAGGCTTCCATGGGGAAGGCAAAAGCTGGAAGAATTGGGAATAGAATATCCTTGAAATGTGTTGAAATATGTTCGATGCAGGGCTTTTCTGAAGAACATTTGCTTGAAAAATTTTCGCGTGACTCGAAGATTTTAGATATTTTTGAAGGGACTCAACAGATTCAACAATTGATAGTTGCTAGGCAAGTTTTAGGTAAAAGCTCCTCAGACCTAAAATAAGCACAATTTATTCATAGTAATAACTAGAATCTATATTAAAAATAGCTTGATAATAATCATTGCAATGCCCAATTCATAGGGTGTATTATTTAGAAACAAGTTCAATTTAATCAACTTTAAGGGGGGAGATTATGAACAGATTTTTCTATGCTTTTTTAATAGCATTTACCATTACTGCAATTCCTGCAATTGCTCAAGATAATTCCGCAAGAGAGGTTGAGGAGGTTGTAGTTACTGCTTTAAGAAAAGAAACTAACCTTCAAGATACTGCGATAACCATTACAGCAATTTCTGCTGAAGATATGGAAATGAAGCAACTCGAAAATTTCGAAGATCTTCAATTTGCAGTTCCAACTTTAACATTTGGAAAAGGTGCATATTCTGGTTCTGCTATCTCACTTCGAGGTATTGGAAACTTTGCTGTAGGTAATGCATCTAGCAACAGTATTGGATATTTTTGGAATGGCCAGAGTGCATCACAGTCTGGTTTATATGAGGCTGAGTTTTTTGATGTAGAACGTATCGAGG
>QOPC01000005.1 GCA_003331545.1 SAR86 cluster bacterium | reverse complement strand
GATCTAAAGGACTTTAACCTTAAAAACCTTATTCGAGATATTAAAGTTGTCCCAGAATCTAAAAAAGCTGATTCGCTTCTAGAAGAATTTAAGAAAGACAAATCACATATGGCACTTGTTATGGACGAGTATGGAACTATCTCTGGCCTAGTAACAATTGAGGATATTTTAGAGGAGCTTGTTGGAGAAATTGAAGATGAGCATGATTCCGATGATGAAGACTTAATTCAGGTAAGTGAAAATGAGTATATTGCCAACGCAACCCTAGAGCTTTCTGAATTTGAACAAAAATTTAATAAGAATTTTAATGGAATGGATGCTGAAACCCTGGCAGGACTATTCATTAATAAATTAGGATTTCTTCCGAAAGTCGGTGATAAAATTGAATTAGATAATATGATTCTTGCTGTTACGGCTGCTGACAAAAGAAAAATTAAAAAAATTGGCATTACCATTAAAACAAATACTTAAATCCCCTCTTTTAAATTATTTATTTCTAGGATTAATTGGTGCAATATCAACACTTGCATTTAGCCCATTTGATATTAAACCAATCATCTTTATTACCCTTTCAGTACTAATATATAGCGTCATAAGCGCTAAGGATTTTACCCAAGCATTAAAGAGATCACTTTCCTGGGGAGCTGGATATTGGATAGCTGGAACTGGTTGGTTAATAGTGAGCATTTACTATTATGGAAACACAAGCATATCAATTTCTATTTTAATAATTGCACTAATGGGTGTTCTTCTTTCGACCGTATTTATTGGCCCTATTTCGTTTATAAAACTGCTAAATCTCAATCACAACATTTTATTTAAAAGTTTAGCTATTACCAGCTTATTAACCTTGCTTGAGTTATCAAGATTTATATTTTTAGGTGGATTCCCTTGGCTCTTACCAGGATTGGTTTTTATTGATACTTTTGTAAAATTTGTAATACCAATTGTAGGTGTTTACGGTGCCTCATTCCTGGCTTATTTCTTGTGTTCATTTATTGCTCTATCTGCATTTTATAAAAAAAGATTGTTTTTTATGACAAGCCTTTTTTGCTTATTACTTTTTTTACCCTATCAAAATACTCAACAAGAGGTTACAAATGAAAGCTTGAATTTATCAATTATTCAGCCTTCACTTAATCCCTTTACAAAGTTTGAACAGGGAGCTGAAATAATTATTGAAGATAGGTTGATCAATCTAACAAAAAATAATCTTGAAGCAGATCTAATCATATGGCCTGAAGCACCCCTGCCATATTTAAATACTAGTTTGCAAATGACTGCTTTGCTAAAAAAATTGGATAATTCTCCTTATATTTTGTCTGGAGCGTGGGAATATAAAGAAAATGGATTGAATAACATAATGACCATTCTTGGGACTAATCAAACCTATTCGAAGAGACATCTTGTTCCTTTTGGTGAATATGTACCTTTTGAGGGAATTTTAAGAGGTTTAATAGAGTTTTTTGATTTACCTATGTCATCCGTTCAAGAGGGTAGTCCAAACCAAGGCTTTTTTATGATAAACGACTTAAAAGTACTTGGTATGATCTGCTTTGATATAGCTTTTCCATTAAGTTATATAAATGAGGTTAGAGATGCTGATTTTATAATCAACATTAGCAATGATACTTGGTTTGGCAACTCGTATGGCCCCTATCAACACTTACAAATTGTTCGACTCAGAGCTTTAGAAGCAAATAAGTGGATTGGAAGAGGTACTTCTGATGGAATATCAACAATTGTTGATAATAAAGGAACTATTGTTTCTATATTATCTAAAGGTAACTTAGGCTCATTGGAGGGAAAGATATATAAAACCAACGAATCAACTTTCTTTTACTCTTTTGGATACATAATAATCCCTTTAATATCAATGTTTGTTATGATGTTAGTTATCATATTAAGATTAAAGCAATGAAAAATTTTATCCTAATAATCTTCTCAATAGTTTCAGTTTCTTCATATGCTGATTACTCAATTGAGATTAGTATTTCAGAGCAAAGATTATACTTAACTCATAATGAGGTACTTATAAGAAGTTACCCAATATCTAGTTCAGCTTTTGGAGAAGGGCAAATTGAAAATTCCTTGATGACACCCCTTGGGAAACACGAAATCCAGACGAAAATAGGAACAAATGTTGATAAATATCATTTTTTTGTAAGTCGTCAACATATTCCTCAAGCTGCTGAGGTAATTCATGAAGCTATTGATTCCGAAGATGATTTCATTACCACCCGAATAATGTGGCTTACAGGATTAACCGAAGGATTTAATAAGGGTAGTAATGTAGACTCTTATGATAGATATATCTACATACATGGTACTCATGAAGAGGGTTTAATTGGAAAAAAGGCCTCACATGGGTGTATAAGAATGCTAAATCAAGATGTTTTAGAGCTTTTTAACATGATACCAGCCAAAACCGCTGTAAACATCTATTTATAAGCTTTTAAGACCTATACTCCGCCCATATTTGCATTTTTGAAGCTCAATAACTCTGCTCTTTCATCCAATCCTGGAGCTTCTCCAAATGTACCTGATATTTCTGATAATTTCTTTAATAAAGGCGCTGGTTTCCAAAATTCTTCATCTAATTCAGAAAAAGCACTCATTTTATTGATCACTTCCTCTAAACCGAGCTGATTTGCATAGAACATAGGTCCGCCTCTCCATATTGGGAAGCCATATCCATTGATATATACTATATCCATATCCCCTGATCTTTGAGCAACGCCCTCTTCTAAAATTCTTGCGCCTTCATTTACTAAGGCTAAAATACATCTATCTATGATTTCCTGATCAGATATCTCTCTTCTTTCTATATTATTTTTATTTGAGATCTCTTTATAAATTTCTTCGTTTTCCGGCGCAGGATTTGGAGCTCTTGAGCCTTCAGAATAGTTATAAAATCCTTTAGAATTTTTTTGCCCAAATCTATCTCGTTCACATAATTCATCTGAAATTTTGTTAGCAAGAGGGGTTTCAATATCTGCTAATTTTCTTGCTCTCCATCCCAAGTCTAAACCCACTAGATCTAACATCCTGAATGGACCCATACTCATACCAAAAGATTCTAATGCGCTATCTACTTGATTTGGTAATGCTCCTTCAAGCAATAACATATTTGCCTGGTGTGTATATCCGGCAAGCATTCTATTTCCAATGAATCCTGGAGCATTGAGTGAAACAACTGCTGCTTTCTTCATTTTCTTACCTAAAGACATAACTGTTGCCATTGTCTCATCAGATGAATCTTTTCCTCTGACAACTTCAAGCAATCGCATAACATTAGCAGGACTAAAAAAGTGAGTACCCACTACCTTTCCAGGTCTATTAGTAACTGATGCTATAGCATCTATATCTAAGCCTGATGTATTAGATGCAAGTATGGCATCGCCTTTAGTAACCTCATCTAAAGTTTTAAAAATTTCCTGTTTTAGATCTAGGTTTTCATAGACTGCTTCCACTGCAATGTCCACATCAGAAAGATCATCATACGAAAGGGTAGGAGTGATTAAACCCATAACCATTTCTTTTTGCTCTTGAGACATTCTGCCTCGATCAACCATCATTTGGTAATTTTTTTCTATTACACTCATTCCCTTTTCTAAATTCTTTTCATCTTGATCAAGAATTAATACAGGAATTCCTGCATTTGCTAGATTCATTGCTATACCACCGCCCATTGTTCCTGAACCAATAATTCCAGCTTTCTTGATTGGCATTAGAGGAGTTTCTTTTGGTATATCAGCAATTTTTGAAGCTGCTCGTTCTCCAAAGAAAATATGAATCATAGCCTCACGTTGAGGATTCATTAAACATTCAAGAAAATAATCAGATTCTTTTTTCATCCCAACATCAAAATCATCCTCATTAATTGCTGCTTCTACACAAGCTATAATTTGGCCAGGTGCAAATTGACCTCTTCTAGTTTTAGCGGCCAGCGCTTTAGCTTCAGCTAAGACATTTTCTGCGCCTCTTGCTTCAAGCACCTTTTCATTTTTATCCCTTACTTTTGGATGTTCGCTTAAGCCAATTTTTTCCTGAAGAAATGCAATTGCATCTTCAATCAAAGAATTTTCAGAAATTGCGTCTATGATGCCTTGTTCAAGTGCTTTCTTAGCAGTTAGGGGAGTACCAGCGAGCATCATTTTTAGCGCCTGAGATGGTCCAATAAGCCTTGGAAGCCTTTGCGTACCGCCTGCACCAGGCAAAAGGCCTAAATTTACCTCTGGAAGCCCAACAATCGCCTGATTTGTTCCCATTCTGTAATTACAGACTAGTGCAGTTTCTAAACCACCACCAAGAGCAGCTCCATTAATTGCTGCTAAGACTGGTTTATTGCTAAATTCTATCTCACGAAGTGCTGCATGAAGGTCTGGACCATCATAGCTTTTACCAAATTCAGAAATATCAGCACCCGCAATAAATGATCTACCAGCGCCAGTTAAAATAATACCTTCAATTGACTCGTCAGCATTTGCTTTAGCTATAGACTCTGACAGTCCAGCTCTAACCCCACTACTTAAGGGGTTTACGGGGGGGTTATCAACTTCAAGAATAGCTATATTTCCATTAATACTATAATTTACTTTACCTTTTAATTCGTTTGTCATATTTTTTTCAGAGTTAAATTTTTCAATTGGAAATTATATATTCTTTTAGCCGAACAGACCTTATTTTGTTATTTTTAATCATAAATCCTTACAAATATTAATTTAAATTATATATAAAAATAATTAAAATATATTTATCATTTATATTGATATTTAAATATAAGTCATTATAATAGTTGGACCAACATCTCTCCCCCCTATGAATTGTTGGTAATCTCTGGAATGGTGGAGGGCGCAAGTCCTCCACGTTTTTTTAAGGAAAAGGTTTTAATTATGAAAAGAAAAATAGTGGATAAATTCGAGTTAGCAGTATTAGTTTCAATATTCATATCTTCTGTTTACGCCATTTCACCAGTAGTGTAATATCACAGGAATGAAAACATTCCTTCTACTTGCTTTATCAGTTTTTACAACATCAATCTTTGCTTGCTCTGATATTCTAGATAGCAATCTGCGTCTCTTGGATTCGGATGATGAGCAAAATCTATGTGAATATTCAGGAAATGTTATTTTGGTTGTAAATGTTGCAAGTAGGTGCGGGTACACTCCTCAATATGCTGGCTTACAAAGACTTTATACTAAATTTAAAGATGATGGGTTGATGGTCATAGGTATTCCATCAAGAGATTTCTTCCAAGAATATTCTGCTGAATCTAAAGTAGCAGAATTTTGCAGCACTGAATATGGTGTAGAGTTTCCAATGTTTGCAACTGCAAAAGTTAAAGGAAAAAAGGCCCATCCTTTTTATAAGAAGCTAATAGCTGCATCTGGCAAAGAGCCTAAATGGAATTTTGCTAAATATTTGATTGGCAGAGATGGTGAGGTGATCGAGCATTACAAGTCTAGTGTTACGCCAGAATCAGAAAGATTGGTCTCAGCAATTCAAGCTGTACTTTAATTCCTTCCAATAATTAATTTACTTGGTCTGCAATTTGCAAATATTCCGTTGTCTAATACACCCGGTATTAAATTAAGTCTTTGTTCTAAAATCTCAGGCTTATCAATTTTTATATCAGCAATATCTAGAATTTGATTGCCTTGGTCAGTTATAAAATCAGCCCTCAAAATTGGTGTCCCACCAAGTTTAACAACTTCTCTAGCAACGTAACTTCTACTCTTTATCATTACCTCTATTGGTAAGGGGAAATTACCCAAGGCCTTTACCAACTTCGATTCATCCACTATGCATACAAATTCGTTAGACGCAGAAGCTACGATTTTTTCTCTGGTGTGAGCGCCACCTCCTCCTTTAATTAGATTATTTGATGGATCGACTTCATCAGCTCCATCAATGTAAACCAAAATCTCATTTACATCATTTAACTCAAATACTTCAATATCGTGCGCTTCTAATAGCTGCGAAGATGCTTCTGAGCTAGAGACTGCTCCTTTAAAAAGTTGTTTAATTTTTGCAAGCTCTTCAATAAAGAAGTTAACAGTAGATCCTGTACCAACTCCAATGATCGAATCCATATTGATTTTAGGTTTTATGTATTCGATAGCTTCTAGTGAAGCATTTAATTTTGCGTTGCTCATTATGGGTATAATACTTAAATTATTATGCGACTTAAAATAAAAAAATCAGGCTCATTCAAATTCTCCAAAAAGTACTTGGATTTAATTGCTAAGACGAAAGTATATGATGTTGCTGAAAAAACCCCAATAAGCTTTGCTGGAAATCTCTCTAGTAAGTTAAAAAATGACGTTTATCTAAAACGCGAGGATATGCAGCCAATATTTTCATTCAAAATTAGGGGAGCTTATAATAAAATTGCAAATTTAACTCCTCAACAACAAAAAAGAGGAGTTTTAACTGCTTCTGCAGGAAATCATGCTCAGGGTGTTGCTAATGCCTGCAAAAAATTAAAGATTCCTTGTTTGATAGTTATGCCCGTTACTACTCCTGAAATTAAAGTGAAATCTGTAAGAAGGTTTGGCTCCAAAGTATTGCTTCATGGAGATAACTTTGATCAGGCGTCTAAAAAAGCTATACAGATGGCAAAAGAAAAAAAACTTGAATTCATAGAAGCTTTTGACGACCCCATGACTATTGCAGGGCAGGGCACAGTAGGAAAAGAGATCTTTGAAGAAGATAATAAATTAGACGTGATTTTTGTCCCAGTTGGAGGCGGGGGTCTTTTAGCGGGAGTTAGTGCCTGGGCTGCACAGACCCAATCTAAGACAAAAGTTTATGGAGTGGAAGTTGAAGATTCAGCCTGCCTAGCTGAAGCAGTTAAAGCAGATAAAAGAGTGCGCTTAAGGGAAGTTGGTCTTTTTGCAGATGGTGTTGCAGTTGAGCGGATTGGCAAAAATAACTTTGATGTTATTAGGGAATGTGTTGATGGTGTAATCACTGTAAGCATCGATGAGTTATGTGCTGCAGTAAAAGATATTTTTGAGGATACAAGAGTATTATCTGAGCCAGCCGGCGCTCTCGCTTTGGCTGGACTGAAAAAATACGCATCAAAAATTTCTAATAAACGATTACTTGCAATTAGCAGTGGAGCAAATGTAAATTTTGAAAGGCTGAGCTACATTGTAGAAAGATCTGAAGTTGGAGAAAATAGAGAAAAACTTTTGAGCATAAAAATTCCTGAAAAACCTGGAAGTTTCCTAAAACTTTGTAAAGTCTTTGGCCGATCACAGATTACTGAGTTTAATTATAGATTTGCAAATAAATTAGATGCACATGTTCTTGTAGGTATTAAAACGGAGAACGAAGCTGCATTTAGAAAAATTAAAAGTAAACTTTCTAAGAGTAAATTTAAATTCTCTGATTTAACAAAAAATCAAATTTCTAACGACCATCTACGTCACATGGTTGGCGGACATAAGAGTGTTATTTCAGAAAAGGATTCTGAGCGATTATACAGATGTCAATTTCCAGTCAGGCCAGGAGCCTTGGTTAACTTCTTAGAGGATTTTGGTTCTAAGTGGAATATTTCTTTATTTCACTATCGAAATTTGGGAGCAGCATTTGCAAATGTTCTGATTGGCATTGAGGATAAAAATCAATCAAATCAGTCTTTGGAACAACATCTCAAATCTCTTGATTATAGTTTTGTAGAAGAAACAGATAATAATGCATACAAAGAGTTCCTCAGATAATGATCAAAGAATTTGAAATTTTTATCCCTGAAGAAAAAATTGAGCTACTAAATCAAAAGATTGACTTAACCAGGTGGCCCGACGAGATTAATGATGACCGATGGACTTTGGGTGCAAGCAAACCTTATATTCAAGAAGCGGTTAACACGTGGAGGAATAGTTTTGATTGGAGAAAGCATGAGCTCAAATTAAATGAAGCTGGTAGTTTTAAATATAAAACTAATTCTGGTTTAGAACTTCATTATTTGCATAGAAAATCAAATTCAAAAAATGCAATTCCACTATTACTTACTCACGGGTGGCCGGGCAGTGTACAAGAGTTTCTTAAAATTATCCCGGCATTAACACAAGGCAAGGATGGTATTGAATTTGACGTCGTTTGCCCATCTATTCCGGGGTATGGTTTTTCTGATAAGCCCACTGCGCTAGGAATGAATGCTGAAGAGGTAGCAAAGCTGGAAAATGAGTTAATGCTTGCCTTAGGATATGGTCGATATATTGCCCAGGGCGGTGATTGGGGTTCAATGATAACAAAGTGGATTGCGGAACTTTTTCCTGAAAACTGTATAGGCATCCACTTGAATCTAGTTATAGCATTTCCACCGGATGGTGAGGATCCAATGAATGGAGTTGCTCCAGAAGAGATTGAAGGGATGAAAAATATCGAAAAATATCAAGCTACCGGATATGGTTATTTTGCAATTCAAAGCACAAAACCCCAAACGGTTGGCTATGGTTTAAATGACTCACCCGTTGGCTTAGCTGCCTGGATCATTGAAAAATTTCATGGCTGGACTTCAGAAGACACAGATAAACTTGTTGTCTCGTTAGATGAAATTCTAGCAATCGTATCTCTATATTGGCATACAGAATCCATCACATCTTCTGCAAGATTTTATTATGAGAATGGTCCTCTAGGATTCACATTTAACCCAGTATCTCAGCCAATGGCTGGAGCAATTTTTGAAAATGAAATTGCTAGACCGCCAAGAGTCTGGGCAGAAAAAATTTATAATGTTGTTCAATGGAATCAATATCCAGGCGGACATTTTGCAGCATTAGAAAGCCCTGAGATTCTTGCTGATGATATTTTTAGCTTTGCAGCTAAATTAAAATTTTAAAAAAGAAATTTTTAATTAAGAAAATTCCTCAATTTTTTTCTCAGAAAATACAATATCCAACTTTATATCATGTGCTTCGTTTATGGCTTCATTGATAAATTGAAAATCGTAAATCAAACCGATAATCAGAGGCCTGTTTTTATTTTGCAAAATAGGCATTAACAGCCTGTCATAATAGCCCCCACCATGCCCCAATCTATAACCATTAGAATCTATTCCAACTGTTGGAACAATTATTACTTTGTGCATCATTGGAGCAATTTCATTTCCATCTGACGGTTCAAATATATTGAATTTATTTTTGTTGAGCCTTTCTGAATTCTTAGGCTCAATAAATTTCATTGATTGATTAGGCCCAATTACTGGATAGGTGGTAATACGATTTAATTCCCTCCTATTATTATTTAAGTTCTTCATATCTACTTCATTGTTTGCAGCAAAATAACTACCTAATGTTTTGACATCTGTTAGAGCCAATTTTTCATCGGCAATTTTTATTATTTGTGAGGATAGGTTGACTACCTCTGATGAACTTAAAGCGTTTCTTGCTTCAAGAATAGATTGTCTGTATTTTGTTTTCACATCAGCGTTAACTAAAAACCAATTCACCGCTACCCATCGTTACCTGAACCGAAAGGTCAGGTGGCGAAGCTCTTACTGCATCAGGCTTCCCTCAATGGTAATGCACAACAGCAGCAGTGGAAAATCACCTTTAAATATATTATCGGTTCAAAGAATCTCGATAAGTTGGCGAATGAACCAGTCAAAAGTGATTATAGATCATTTGGATGAGACTCAGAAGTCTTAACTTAAAGCTTTTTCTATCTGAATTGACAGTTTTTCAATTGCAGCTTCAGTCTTTGGATTAATAGCGGTTGCTGAGGGTTGTGTCATTTGTTTGAATGCTAAATTAAGGCTTGCAAGAATGAGAGCATTAGATTTATCAGGTATTGATTCAATATCATTATTTAAGAGTTCTGCAGCAGCTTCTAATCCTGGCTTATCTTCAGGAGGGCATGCAATAGAAATACTTTTGCCCATAATATTTAATGATAAAACTTCTTTATTGGTCATACGATTTAATTTTTTTATTTAATTTCACATTTGCTTTTTCAAGCTTTTTTATTATATTTGCTTGATCAAGCTTATGTTTCTTCCATTCCCGTTCTTTTTTTATGTAAGCATCAATAATACCTTTTTGCTCAACAAACCTCTTTAATAACTTTTCAGTGTTTTTAATCAAGCTTTCGATAGGTTTTTTTGAACTCTCACTCATATGAATATACTAAGTTTAAGTCTTAGTATGTAAATAGGGAAGTTTGAAAAAGAAAAGAGTAGAATGAGCACATGAATAGTCGATACACAGAAAGAAGAGGCAAACTTGGGTCTATACTACCCGAGAATACAGCAGTTGTTATTGCAGGAGCCTCCACTCAGTACAGAAACGCAGATTCATCTCATGCTTTTAGACAAGATAGTAATTTTTGGTATTTATCAGGTTTCAACGAGCCTGAATCAACATTGGTGCTTTTAATAAATGAAAATAATGCAGTGCAGTCAATAGCTTTTGTTCCTGAAAAAGATGAATTAAAAGAAATTTGGGATGGATATAGAGCTGGACCTGAAGGCGCAATGAAAGATCATAACTTTGATCTTGCCTACAACAACACAGAAATTAATGATAGATTGCCAGATCTATTAGCTGGTCGAAATCAGGTTTTTTATCCTGTTGGCAAGAGTCAGTCGCTGGATGCAAATGTGATTGAATGGATTAAAACAGCTAAATCGAAAGATAGACATAGTTCAACAATCGATATTGCTGATGCATCCTCAAAAGTAGGCAATCAAAGATTAATAAAAGATACCGATGAAATTGAAACAATGAAAAAAGCATGCATGATTTCTGCGGAAGCGCATGTTGAAGCAATGAAATTTGTACAGCCAGGCATGACAGAGCAAGAAATGGAAGCTTTTTACCAGTACCAATTTGCAAAAAGAGGTGGACGTTTTTCTGCTTATACACCCATAATTGCTGGTGGTGAAAATGCTTGTGTTCTGCACTACATTGAAAATTCAAAACCTCTCAAAGATGGTGACTTGCTTTTGGTTGATGCAGGTTGTGAATTTGAACTATATGCGTCTGACATTACAAGAACCTATCCCATTAATGGAAAATTTAGCTCTGCACAACTTGCCATTTATGAGATTGTCTTGGAGGCGCAAGTGAAAAGTATTGAAGCAATTTCAACCAAAAATAATGTGATGGACGCACAAATTGTTTCTGAAAAAATCATCACTCAAGGATTGATTGACCTTGGAATATTAAATGGTTCAATGGAAGATTTGCATGCTGCAGGAGCCTTTAAAGCTTTCTATATGCATAAAATCGGACATTGGCTTGGGATAGATGTACACGATGCTGGGGACTATATGGAAGATGGTGAGTTTATGAAGTTTAAACCTGGCATGATTACAACAGTCGAACCAGGCATATACATTTCCTCATCTGCTGATGTTGATGAAAAATGGAAGGGCATAGGAATTAGAATCGAAGATGATATTTTGGTTACAGCCAATGGTAATGAAAATCTTACTGATTTAGTGCCTTCTGATCCAAAAGAAATCGAAGCATTAATGGCATAACCTGGTTATGACTCAATCTGTAATCATCTCAGGTGGTGGAATTGTAGGATCTTTTCTTGGTCTAGAGCTCGCAGCTCGTAATATACCCTTTAAAATAATTGAAAAGAAAGACTTTGAGATTTCTCATACTGACCATATTAGAACTTTGACTTTAAATTTGATTGGTTGTGAGAGACTTGAACAGCTCGAAGTAGATGCAGCATCAGCATCAATCCAAACAATGAAGGTCTTGGATGGTTCTGGATCCGGCAAACTATCTTTTCATTCTGATGATGCTGACTTAGATTACTTGGCGAGGGTTTTTAGTTTTAATGATTTGCGAGATGTTTTAGTTAAAAAAGTTAAAGATTCGATGATTGTTGGTGAAGAAATAGTATCTTATGATGCGAGCAAGTCTGGTATCCGAGCCAACTTAAGCGGCGGTTCAACTTTAGAGAGCAATCTTCTGGTTATTGCTGAGGGTAGAAATTCTACTTTTGCAAAATCCATTGGATCAGAGACCTTCAAAAAAGACTATCAACAAATTGCTCAAACATTTCTTGTTGAAATTCCTGAATATAAAAATGAAGAAGCAATTCAAGTTTTTTATGAAAAAGAAATTTTTGCTTTAATGCCATATAAAAGTGACTCTTCTGCTGGCCAGTTTTCAGTTGTTTGGTCAATGCCAAAAGACTTCGCTAAAGAGATAACTGCAAATAATATTTCCACACATCTGCAAAAGTTTGAGAAAAAATTGTCATGCCAAATAAAGGTTGTCAGTGATTTACTTTCATTCCCACTATCTGCTCATCATTTAGATGAGTATTGTAATCAGGGTGTGTGTGTTATTGCGGATGCTGCTCATTCCATCCATCCTCTAGCGGGACAGGGCATAAATTTAGGCATTTCAGATGCGATGATCCTTGCCGAAGAAATTGAAAGAGGCATTAATTCAGATCAAGAAATTGGTAACTTAGCATTTTTAAAAAAATACGAGTTAAGAAGAAAAACTTTTAATACTACAATGATTAAAGGTGTTGATTTTCTTTTTCATATCTTTCAGCAAGAAAATCCCTATCTCAGGTTACTTCGAAGTGCGGGTTTAACAGCAGTCAACAAGACAGGCTTTTTAAAGAAAAATTTCATTCGACATGCATCTGGTATGCATAAAATTTAGCTATTTTATTTTTTGTTCCAATAGGAAATATCTAATTTTTTAAATAATTCAATTACTTCATGTATGGGCAAGCCTACTATATTTGAGTAACTTCCATTTATCTTTTTTACAAAAGCTGAGCCATAACCTTGTATTCCATAACCCCCCGCTTTGTCAAAGGGCTCATTAGTTTTACAGTATTTTAAGCAATCATCTTGAACTAATTTTGTAAATTCAACACTTGATTCAACACTTATAGTATGGAAATTTGCTTGGTTGGATGAGATTACTCCAATAGTTACTCCGGTAATTACTGAATGAGTCTTCCCTGATAATTGCATGAGCATACTGATTGCATCGGATTCCGATGCCGGTTTCCCAAAAATTTTACCCTCAAAAACTACAATAGTGTCTGCCGTCAAAACTGGGAAAGCAGACTTTTCCTCCGCAATAACTTTGCGAACACCCTCCTGACATTTTAAGACTGACAGGGCTCTCACATTTTCTTGAGGAGATTGATTACTATCCATGCTCTCATCAACCTCAATATCTATGATTTCATGCTCCACACCAATTTGACTTAAAAGTTCAGTTCTTCTAGGTGATTTGGAGGCTAGGTATATCATCTATTACAATTTTAACAGGAGTACATTATGACCAATCAAAATAAAAGAGTAATTTTAGTTACGGGAGCCAGCAGAGGAGTTGGTAAAGGTATTGCTGAAGGAATAGCAAGAAGAGGAGACACCATCATTTGTGCCGCAAGGAGCCAAGCAAAAGGAATGACCGTTCAACAGTTTGGGTTTGAGATTCAAAGTAGTCTTGATGCTACAGTTGAAAAAATTGAAGCAAAGGGTGCTAATGGCATTTCTTATTCTATAGATTTAAATAATCCAAAAGAAATACTAGAACTGTCTGAATATATAAAGAAAGAATTTGGTCAGCTAGATTTGCTGATTCACTCTGCCTGTCAAATTCATGATGACTTAGTTCAACCAAAACCCTATTGGGAGAAATCTGTTGATCTTTGGTCAGTTATGGACGTTGGCCTGAAATCTAATTATCTTTTATCACATGCATTGACTCCTTTGATGATTGAAAGCAAGGGTAAGTTGATAGTTCAAATTTCATCTCATGGTGCTATGTGCTATATGCATGGGCCCATTTATGGAGCACAAAAAGCTGGCATAGATAAAATGGCTTTTGACATGGCCTATGACCTTAAGCCACATGATATTTGTTCATTATCTTTATGGTCTGGAATAGTGAAAGATGAGAAAACACAGAAGGTGAGCGAAATGCATGGTGAGCAATATGCGGAGTTTCTGAAGGGCGCTGCCAGTCAAGAATATGCGGGATTAGTTATTAATGAGATATATGATGATCCAAAAATTATGAACTTATCGGGAAAAACACTGTTGGCTGCAGAAGTTGGTAACCAATATGGAGTTGAAGATATAGATGGGTGCACTCCGAAGAGCGATAGAGAAACTCTAGGTGGGCCTAGGGATTTTGCAGAAGCTGTAATTTATTGATTAAACTTTTTCGCCGCGAGATCTCATATCTTTGAGAACTTCATCGATGCCTTTTTTGTCAATTATGCGCATGCCCTTGGTAGAAAGCTTAAGAGTTACAAATCTATTTTCAGATTCAACCCAAAATTTATGAGTATGAAGGTTAGGAAAGAACTTCCTTTTCACTCGATTATTCGCATGGGAGACGTGATTGCCACTTTGTGGCATCTTCCCTGTTACTTGACATACTTTACTCATAGAAACGCGATTTTATAGGACATATAGAGTCTTAGCAAGATAGAATTAACAAGAATGAAAAATTTATTTTTACTTAGGCATGCCAAATCTAGTTGGGACAATGCAGCATTAGGAGATTTTGATCGCCCTTTATCTAAGAGAGGAATATCTAATGCAATTCAATTGTCTGAATACATACAAAAACATAGTATTTCATTTGATCTGGTCTTATCTAGTCCTAGCGAAAGAACGCAATCAACTCTTGATCTAGTGTTGAACCCTTTTGATCCTATTCCAACAACTAGCTTAAAAGAATCCATTTATCATGCATCGCCATCAAACCTGTCCCAGTTAATAAAAGAGCTAGACGATGAGATAAACAATTTACTGATTATCGGACATAATCCCGGACTGCATATTCTCACAGAAACATTAACCAATGAATCCATTGTGAAATTCCCAACCTGTGCTTTGGCAAAAATTACTAATTTTAATCATTGGAAAGATATAGATGCTGGTATATTAAATCTCGAATCATTAATTACTCCGAAGGAACTCAAACATGATTGATTTAAAAGTAAAAATTCTAAACCCGCTCATTGGCGATTCCATTCCATTACCAGAATACTCTACAGAAGGCTCGGCAGGTCTGGATTTGAGGGCGTGTGTTGAGGAAAGTTTTACTTTGAAGCCTCAAGAGTGTCAGTTGATCCCATTGGGTTTTTCTATTTATATCGAAGATCCAGCTCTATCAGCTCTGGTTATCCCAAGATCTGGCTTAGGCTCAAAACATGGAATTGTGATGGGAAATTTAGTTGGCTTAATTGACTCCGATTATCAGGGCGAGCTTAAAGTGCCTCTTTGGAATAGATCAACTGCAGATTTTTTAGTAAGCAGTGGCGATAGAATTGCTCAGATGATTCTTGTGCCTATTAAGCAGGCTAAATTAAGAGTAGTGGAGGATTTTTCTGAAACAAATAGAGGGACTAAAGGATTTGGTAGCTCGGGGATAGAGTAAAAGTTTATTTGTCTTCTTCGGTTTCGCTATTTGATTCAGCATCAGTTTCAGCTTCTGTATTAGCATCTGAAACCTCTTCTGAAGATTCTTCTTCAGCGACCTCTTCAACTTTAGCTTCCTCTGTAACAACTTCCTCAACTATCTCTTCGACAGGAGCCTCTACTACTTCTTCTACAGCGGTTTCCTCTACTTTAGCTTCAGCTTTCTTAGCTGCAGGCTTTGAAGCGCCTGACGCACCAAAACGATCTTGGAATTTTTTAACTCTTCCACCAGAATCAAGCATTTTTTGCTTGCCAGTGTAAAAAGGATGCGAAGCAGATGAGACATCAAGAATATAGTATGGATATGTATTACCGTCTTCCCATTCTTTTGTTTGAGTGGTGCTTACAGTGGAACGGATTAGAAAGTATTTATCTACACCAACGTCATGGAATAGTACTTCACGAGATTCGGGATGAATGTCTGTTTTCATATTAAAATAAATTTGGATGAGCACTATAACAAATACAGTTACGTTTACAAATATATATGAGTAAATTTTTTTACAATGTAGCAATCTCTATCCCCCTTAGGCAAGCTTTTACCTATCATTCAAATCAACAAATTGACCTTGGCACCAGAGTCGCAGTGAAATTTGGTTCTTCAACAAAGTTGGGGATCATAATTGAGACTTTGCCGAATACAGAAATTAAAACTAAATCCATCCACATGGTCCTTGATGATATTCCAACTTTTTCAAATACAGAACTCAAAATATTTAGATGGGCATCAGAATACTACCTTCATCCAATTGGAGAGGTGATTAGCTCTTTTTTGCCCACATATCTTCGACAATCAAAGAATACTCTTGATGCCACACCAATAAAAAGTATCGATTCAGATCTGCCAGATAATTTAAAGTTTGAAAAAAATTTAAACGCACAACAATCTAAGGCAGTAGATTTTCTAAAGTCCCTCAAAGGCTTTATGCCAACACTCTTATATGGTGTTACAGGCTCAGGTAAAACAGAAGTTTACATAAGATGCATTGCTAAACATTTAATAAATAACAAATCAGTCTTGATTCTTGCCCCAGAAATTGCACTTACACCTCAACTTGAAAGCAGGGTAAAAGATCAATTTGGCAGTTTGGTTGGAATCTATCATTCAAAAATGACGCCAAGTAAACGCTATAAGGCTTGGAGAGATTTTCGCAACGGAAATCTTAAGGTCATGATTGGAACTCGCTCTGCTGTAATGATGACCGCACCTAAGCTTGGACTAATAATCATCGATGAAGAACATGACTCATCGTACAAACAGCAAGATGGCTTTAAATTTTCAGCTAGAGATATTGCAATCAAAAGAGCTCAAATGTTAAAGATTCCAATTATTCTTGGTTCTGCCACCCCATCACTTAGAACATTGAAATTAGTTGAGGAAAAAAAATTTAAAACTATTGAGTTATCTAAAAGGGTGACTCAAAAAAATCCACCTAAATTTTCCATCCTTGATATCAATGAGGTCAAATTAGTAAGCGGCCTTGCACCACATGCAATAGAGGCAATTGCTCAGACATTAAGTCAAAACAAGCAAGCCATGATATTTATAAATCGACGCGGATTTGCACCACAATTTGTGTGCTCTTATTGTGATTGGAGGGCAATGTGTAATAGCTGTGACTCTAGTCTAGTTTTTCATCACCAAGCTGAGAGATTAATTTGTCACCGTTGCGACTCAGCATTCGGTGTTCCTGTAATTTGCCCTAACTGTTCCAAGGAGCAACTATCTTTTCTAGGCACGGGAACAGAACAGCTAGAAGATACTTTAAGAGAACTCTTTCCCAATGCATCAATTCATAGAATGGATCGAGACTCAACTAAGAAAGCTGGTTCTTTGGAAAATATACTTTCTGAAATTAAAAATTCAGAGACAGGCATTCTAATTGGCACTCAAATGCTTATAAAAGGCCATGATTTTCCTAACTTAGAACTGGTTGTAGCAGTCGATGTTGATCAGGGCATCACAAGCTTAAATGCTTCGGCCATAGAAGAAATGGGGCAGCAACTAATTCAGGTAGCTGGCAGAGCAGGGCGATTAGATGGCCATGCAACAGTATTAGTTCAATCAAGATATGTTAACGATCAGAATCTATTGCAATTGAAGAGCGGAAATTATTTAAATTTTGCAAGCTCATTGATGCAGCAACGCCAAAGTTTGAACCAACCACCATATTCTTTTGAAGCAACCATTAGTGCTTCTTCTTCCAGAGCACAAAACAATATTGAGATGTTAACTTATGCAAAAAGATATATTGATGTTAGCAAGTGCATTCTTGTTGGGCCCATACCAGCTGTGCAGTCTAAAGTGAGAGGATCCTATCAGCATCATTTAGTCATTCAGGCAAATACGCGAACTTTGTTAAATAAATTACTAATTAAATTTTCAGAGTCTCTGCAAGCAGATAAAAATAAGATTTTAAAAAAAACTCGATGGAGCATCAACATTGATCCAACAGATCTTTAAAGCTCAAAAGTTTGATTGACCAATTCTTCAGATAGATTCCAAAGTTTATGAGCTTCTTCTAAGTTTTTTGAGTAGGTGGTAGATTTAGCAATTTTAGAGTCTACGAAGTACTCTCCAGTTACCCCATCATCTTCTTTCGTGGCCAAATAAATAATGCTTTCAGCACCCTTTAGTGGAGATCTAAAAAATGGCCTTAAAATCATTTTTAAAGGCTTGCTGTACCAACTTTCATTTTGATTACCTAGGGCAGTGTTAACCCCGCCTGGGTGAATTGCATTAACAGAGATATTGTCTGTAGATAACTTGATCGCTAGGTATCTAGTAAATAGCATATTGGCTAGCTTAGATTGACTATAAACCTTTAAACCCTGTCCAAAATTATTTTTAAAATTTATATCTTCCCATTGCATCTCTTTTATAAAACCATGAGCAGCTGAAGAAACGTTGATAATTCTTGTCTCAGTTTCTCCCTTCATTTTTTCTAAAAGTAAATTTGTAAAAAGAAAGTAGCCAAGGTGATTTACAGCAAAAGTATTTTCAATTCCCTGATCAGTCTCATGATAAGAAGTATTAACCACGCCCGCATTGTTTATTAATACATCGATGATTGAGGATAAATTATTAATCTCAGCTGCACTCTTTCTAATGGACTCCTGATTAGAAAAATCACAAAACATTGAGTAGATTTCTACATTTGGAGAGGTTTCCCTTATTTCATCTATTAGGCTATCAGCTAAATCTTTGCTTCTGTAGGTAAATATTAATTTAGGATTTTTTTTTGCCAACTCTATTGCTGCAGCCCGACCTATCCCATTAGTGGCCCCGGTAATGACTATTGTTTTATTATTTAGACTCCACATTAGATAGTTATTTGAATTATTTGCCCAGGATAAATACTCTTATTTTTTAAGTTATTCCAATTAATGATTTCGTCAATGGTAACACCAAATCGAATTGCAATCTCTGAGATGACATCGCCTTTTTGAATCTCATATTCAATATATTTTGGCAGAGATGTCATAAAAGTATTTGGTTTAGGCTTTTCTTTGAAATAGTTGTGAATGCCAAGAAAAACACTTCTTGCAATCATTCTTCTGCCAGGTTTTCCAGCTAATCTTTTGGCATCATCTGGATTTGATATAAACCCGGATTCAATGAGCACGGATGGAATATCAACTGATTTTAGGACTCTAAAATCTGCGAACTCTACGTTAGGTTTATGCATTTTAGTATAAGGATCTCTTTTTAATTGTTCTAGAATTTTTTCTGCCAAAATAACGCTATTATCTATTTTGGCCTCATAGGCAATTTGATAAAGAGTTCTTGCTGCATCCTCATCAAAATCCCTGATATCTAATTTACCAATTTTTGATTTAACCTCAGGACTTGATGATAATTTTGACTTGGAAAGGGTTTCAGCAGTAATTGAAGATGCTTCTTCTGACCAAACATAAACAGACGCGCCTTTAACTGATGAAAGGCTAAATGCATCGGCATGGATAGAAACAAACAAGTCTGCGCTAAGTTTTCTGGCATTTTGATACCTGTCGTCTAAGTTTAAATACCTATCATCTGGCCTAATCATTATTGGCATATACCCACGAGTATTTTTAAGAGTTCTCTCTAGTTCTTTTGATATTAGAAGCGTTACATCTTTTTCAAGCAGATTTTTTCCAACAGCTCCAGGATCTCTTCCACCATGCCCAGCATCAATTGCAACAATGATATCCCTTAAATTATTTGAGATCTTTCTATCTCGTTTAATTTCAAGAATTAAATCAACACGATCTTTATGCTTTACTTGCCATGGCTTTTTCCAATATACCGATCCCTTTAAATCTAGTACAACGCGGACCGAATTTCCGACTTCATTGGCCCTAATTAATTTAATAGGAGCGAAGAATTTAGACTCGATTGGTTCTTTGATGGAAGTATTTTTCAAATCGATAACTATTCTGGATGGATCATCTAACGCATAAGAATTAATTAAAGCAACTTTATCAAGGTGAAATACTATTTTTAAATTTCCAGACTCAAGCTCTGTAATTCTGTCAAAAGAGATTTTGTTGGCGGCTTCTGTCGCCAGGGTAAAAATACATAACAGTATAAAGAGGAGCTGATGATTAATTGCTTTCATAGTAAGTTTTAATGCTTGATTCAATATCAATATCCTTACATTTTATTAAGACATTTCTAACCTTATTATCGTGATTTAGATTGATTATAACGTCCGCATCTCTTTCTGTCTGAAGATTTTCAGGCCACTCAATAAATACAATTTTTTGCAATGTCGTTTCTCTATCAAGATTCAAGATTTCAACATCTTCAGTGCAATTGATTCTGTAAAGGTCAACATGTAAAAGCAACCTTCCTCCGATTTCATACTCTTCGCACAAGGTGTAAGAAGGACTTGTTACTACATCTTGCCAATTTAAATATTGAAGAATCCCTCTAACAAGCGTCGTCTTACCTGCGCCTAAATTCCCATTTAAATGTACTTCAAAATCTAACGGTTCAATTTTTTCAATGATTTTTCCAATTGCAGATCCTAAAAGCAGTGTGCTAGATTCATTGTCTAATTTAAGACTTAACATAATAAGTTAATTTAGCTGAGTTCGAATGTAAGCAATTATCTCACTGGCAGCTAGGCCTATTTCCCCCACATCATTAGCAAATGCTTCGCCGGCTTGAGCATGAATACCAACTCCAGTTATTGCTGCATCCCAGGGTGTCAATCCTTGAGCAATTAAAGAGCCAATTACACCGGAAAGAATATCTCCAGAGCCTGCGACGGCCAACTCTGGACCGCCTGAAGAACAAAGATACGCATTTTGTTTGTTGCAGATAATTGTTCCATGACCTTTAAGCACAATGATGCATCCATATTTTTTTTGTAATTCTTTGGCGGATTTTACTCGATTGTTTTGTATTTCTTCTGTGGTTATTTTTAGCATTTCAGCCGCTTCTCCAGGATGTGGAGTAAGCACGGTTTGCTCATGCAACTTAATTTTAGTAAAAGCTTTACGAGTCATTAATCTCAATGCTCCTGCATCTAAAAGGGTAGGGATATTGCTATCTATTAAAGATTCAAGAAGTTTATACAGTAGTTGTTCGGACCAGAAATTATCAAACATCCCTGGACCCGCTACAATACTATCAGGCCAAGCTAAATTAGCTTCGAGGTCTTGAGCATTATCTGCACCAGATACCATAACCTCAGGGTTTCTTGCTAAGCTTGCAGATACGTGAGATTTTCTAGTCAGGAGCTTTACCAATCCTGCTCCCGACTTTAGTCCAGACTCTGAAGATAAAATACCAGCACCTCCAAAACCTTCATCTCCAGCAACAATCAAAAGTTTACCGTGATTTCCTTTGTGAGCAGTTTGTTTTCTCTTTGGAATATTACTTCTTATATCCTCATAAGAGAACTCAATCACTTCAGGGTTTTCATTTGTACTCATGCCAAGTCCTAGATCTTTTAATATTAGTTCGCCACAAAAATTTTTACCATTATTAATTCGTTGCCCAACTTTATAAGCAATAAAAGTTATTGTTTTATCTGCATTAAAGCATGCTTTAGATGTTTCTCCAGTATTGGAATCAAGCCCAGTTGGAATATCAATAGCAACTTTAGATTCAAATTCATTACAAACAGACAAAACTTCCATTAACTCATTATCTAAATCTATTCTTCCACCTATTCCAAAAATGGCATCTATTACAACTGTTTTTTTAGAAATGTTTTTAAGCTCTTTCAGATCAACAAACTCTAGATTTTTTACTTTCTTAAAGGCATATTCACATAAGGGAGATTTCTTTGAATCTTCTAAAACGTTAATAAATTTGACACATTTATTTGATTCACTTAAACCAAGGCCTATGAAATATCCGTCTCCTCCGTTATTGCCAGGTCCGCACAAAACTAAATAATCAGCTTTTGAATAATCTTTAATAAGCACTTTAACAGATTGCTTTGCAGCCTCCTGCATGGCGCGAAGGTCGTCTCCCTTTGAAACAAATATATTTGTTTCAAACGTTTTAACCTGCTCAGCAGTATAAATATTATTCACTAATAGATAGACTGGCTTCTGCCAATCTGTCTGATTTATAAGACCCTATCCACAAGGACTTATTATGAGGCAAGCCAACAGTTCCAACTCCCATATTTGTGCTCTCGAACTTATATGAATCAATCAATATAAACCCAATGAAACCTACGATTACTATTCCTAAAATAGTTGTTAATACTTTTTTCATTCCAATTCACCCCACTCAACCAAGTAATTATTTATAAGGGAAACAAGCTCAAGTGGCGTATCTAGTGGGACATGATGCGCCGCACTCTCTATTACTTCTACTGCCATAGAGTCTTTAAAAGCTATTCTGATGTATTGCATAATTTTTGATTCCAATAATAAACTTTTTCCGCCAGCGATGAAAAGTGCTGGACATTGAAATTTAAATTCATAATTGTGCAGGCGCCTGAGAGTTGCAAAAAGTTTATCATCAAACCGCCATCTCCATCCTTGATCGTCTTCAAGAATTGAGTGCTCTGCTATAAATCTAAGATACCAATCATTTTTGCATTCTTGAGGAGGCATCAACCTAAATCTTTCAATAATTGATTCCTTATCTTGATAATACTTTATTCTTCTTAGTGGACCAGTACTTTGATGCTTATCATAGTCATAGGTTGGCGGGCGAATGGGCGAATCAATCATTACAATGCCACTAAAAAGATCTGAAAATTCGCTCGCCATAAATCCAGCAACATGACCGCCAAGTGAATGACCTATGAGGTATATTTTTTGGTTAGAATTAATTATTTTTTCTTGGTGCATAATTGCAATTAATGCCTCGCTAAATGCTTCAAAATCATATTCTTTTCTGTGATCAGATTCTCCCATGCCAGGTAGATCTGGAGCAATAACAGAGAATTTTTCATTAATAAGGGGAGCTATTGGATCCCACCATTTCTTATGGGCACCAGTGCCATGGATAAGCATAATAGTATTCTGAGCATTTTTTCTGTCCAATACTTGATAGGCAAGTTTACCGAGTGGGTGGATAAGATGTTCTTTTCTTAAAGGACTGGATATAGCATTATGAAACCAATCTGGCGCATCTCTAATATCATTTGAAAGTGAATCAGTAATTTCCATTCATTTGTATTCTAAAGGATAATAAAACTCCATACTATCCATATATATTATGACCTCATCCATTAGACCAGCAGCAACAGTTATTTTAATGCGTGAGATAGATGAGGGTGGTTTTGAGATTTTTTTAGTTAAGCGCAGTAGTCGATCCTCTTTTGGAAATTTGTATGTTTTTCCTGGAGGAAAATTAGATCTAGAAGACTCTTCCGAAGATTTATATGAGTACTGTGAAGACATGAATGATGCCGAAGCTTCAAAAAAATTAGGAATTAAAAGTGATGGCCTTTCATACTGGATCGCGTGCGTAAGAGAGTGTTTTGAAGAAGTGGGAGTACTGCTAATTAACCCAAATGATTTATTAACTCAAAATGCTGAAAAGCTTAAT
This sequence comes from SAR86 cluster bacterium, assembly GCA_003331545.1. Classification (GTDB taxonomy): domain Bacteria; phylum Pseudomonadota; class Gammaproteobacteria; order Magnimaribacterales; family D2472; genus D2472. The sequence goes on along the minus strand of QOPC01000005.1, from coordinate 15,077 downwards.
CATTTGCGGAAAGAGCTCAATAGTAAAAAAATTACTTTCAAGGACATCTGTGTATCTGAATCACTGCGATTGAGAGCAAAAAATATTGTGCCGTGTGCTCACTGGATTACTCCAACCATTGAGCCGAAAAGATTTGATACTAGATTTTTTTTGGCAAAAGTAGAATCCTCTCAGCTTGCAAGCCATGACGGTTATGAGTTAACTGAGAGTTTTTGGATAAAACCATCAGATGCTCTTAAAAAATTAGCCGATGGACAAATGAACATGATTATTCCAACTATAAAAAACATTGAAAAGTTAGCAGAGTTTTCATCTAGCACAGAAGCTTTTGATCATTTTGAAGGTTTGGGAGATAATGCAATTCCTCCAATACTACCAAAATTCATTAAGCAGGATGGCAAATGGATTGGATTTTTCCCTGGAGAGGAGGGGTATGAAAATGTCTAAAGATTTTATTCAAAAAATTACAGCTCCTAATGGAAGTATGTTTACTGGATCAGGGACAAATAGTTATCTAATTGGAAAAAATGATTTAACCCTTGTAGATCCTGGGCCTAAAATTGATGCACACATTGAAAAGTTAATAAATCTTGGTGAGGGCAAAATTAACAGAATATTGGTTACACACACGCATCGCGATCATTCTCCTGCAGCAAAAGTATTAGGAGAAATGCTTGATGTTCCCTTGATGGGGAGATTGCTCGAAAAAGATGACTCCCTTCAAGATAAAACTTTTAAACCAAATCGCGTATTAAATCATGGAGATCTCATTGAGACGGATGAATACACCATAGAGACAATTTATACTCCCGGACATGCCTCAAATCATCTATGTTATTTAATTCAAGAAGAAAAAGTCATGCTGACCGGTGACCACATTATGAATGGTTCCACGGTGGTAATTGCTCATCCTGATGGGTCCATGAATGATTACCTAAATTCTTTAGCATTACTCAGAAATTATAGGTTCAATAAAATAGGACCAGGTCATGGCGATTTTCTTGAAGATCCAATGGCTGTGGTTGATTGGATTATTGATCATAGACTTGAAAGGGAAAGTAAAGTGATCTCGAAGTTAAAACTTTTTGCGGCTGTAACATCTGAGATTCTAGTTGAAAGTGTCTATGATGATGTGGATCCAAAACTTCATCCTATTGCGATTTGGAGCTTAGAGGCTCACTTATTTAAACTTGTTGGTGATGAAATGGTTGATTATGATTCAGCCAACAAGACTTGGTCTTGCAGATAAAATAGATGTTTGCTTTTATTTTAGGGTGCTTATATTTAATTTGCGCTCTTCTCTACCTGTGGTTAATTAAAGAAAAATTTAATATCTTTGGGTTTATTTATAATCCCAGTAACAGAAAGTTTTTGTTAATTCTTGATGCTCCATTTTTATTGATAAGTTTTGCTGCATTTCTTCAGGAAGCCCATTGGTTTTTTCTTTTAATATTTTTTATGCACGCCTTTAACTCAATGGCATTGTTACTTAAGCCACAGATTTTTTATCAATCAAAAGATGAAATGAAATTAATGGATGAAAATTATTTGAATAACTTTTTAGTTATATTGACATCTGCTGTTGGTATCGGATGTCTACTAGTTAGTTATTTATAAACTCAGCATATTATCAATTAAATGATCAACCACACTTGGATCTGCCAAGGTAGAAGTATCGCCAAGATTTTCAAACTCACCACCTGCAACTTTTCTTAAAATTCTTCTCATAATTTTTCCAGATCTAGTTTTTGGGAGTCCTGGAGCCCATTGAATAAGATCAGGCTTTGCTATGGGGCTAATTTCCCTAGCAACAAAATTTTGTAATTCTGCCACCAAGTCTTCTTCTTCTTTTTCTCCCACCATTAGAGTTACGAACGCGTAAATTCCTTGACCTTTAATTGGATGTTCAAAACCAACGATAGCTGCTTCAGCAACTTTTTCATGAAGCACCAAAGCACTCTCTATCTCAGCCGTTCCAAGTCTATGTCCTGAAACATTTAATACATCATCAACTCTCCCGGTAATCCAAAAATATCCATCGCTGTCTCGGCGCGCGCCATCACCAGTAAAATATGCATTTTCGTATGTTGAGAAATAAGTATCGATCATCCTTTGATGATCTCCGTATACGCTTCTGATTTGACTTGGCCAAGATTGAGTAATAATTAAATTACCTGATTGTTCTCCTTCTAAAATTAAACCATTTTCGTCTACAAGCTCTGGCTTAACCCCAAAAAAAGGTAAAGTTGCTGACCCTGGTTTGACTGGCGTCACTCCTGCAATAGGTGAAATTAATACTGAGCCAGTCTCTGTTTGCCACCAGGTATCAATAATTTGACACGCTTGATTTCCAACTACCTTAAAATACCATTCCCATGCTTCTGGATTGATAGGCTCACCAACAGTTCCTAATATTCTTAGGCTTTCCCTTTTTGTTTTTAAAACGTGCTGATCCCCCTGAGCCATTAAAGCTCTCAGAGCTGTGGGCGCAGTATAAAAAATTGAGATTTCATGCTTATCACATATTTCCCAGAATCTAGAAGGACTGGGAAATGTGGGTATGCCCTCAAACATTAAACTTGTGGCTCCATTAGATAAAGGACCATAGAGAATATAAGTATGACCAGTTATCCAACCTACATCTGCAGTACACCAATATCTATCATTGTCTTTATAGCCAAATAAATATTTGAAGCTTAGATGAGCACCAAGCAAGTATCCTCCCGTGGTATGCATAACACCCTTTGGTTTGCCTGTTGAGCCAGAGGTATACAATATGAACAGTGGATCCTCTGAATCCATTGGCTCACATGGACACTCACTGGAAACATTTGAAAATACTTCTTCATAACTTACATCTCTACTTTCATTCCAATTTATTTCATTGCTTGTTCTTTTAACAACAAGGCAATGCTTAACTGCAGGACATCCCATTAAAGCTTTATCAACGTTTTCTTTAAGGGGAACATATTTGCCACCTCTTACAGCTTCATCTGCAGTTATCACAATGCTACAGTCAGCATCCAATATCCTATCTTTTAATGATTCTGGAGAAAATCCTCCAAATACTACTGAGTGGATCGCACCAATTCTTGCGCATGCCAGCATTGCGTATGCTGCTTCTGGAATCATTGGCATGTAGATACAAATCCTGGAACCTTTCTTTGCTTCCAAATTTTTTAAAATGTTCGCAAATTTACATACGTTTTTGTGTAACTCTGAAAAACTAATTTCTGTTGATTGTCTAGGATCATCACCCTCCCAGATCAACGCAGTTTTATTTGCAAATTTTTCTAGATGCCTATCAATACAGTTATGGGCAATATTGATTTTTCCTCCTTCAAACCATTTTGCATCTGCAAACTTGCCATTATGAATACTGGAAAATGGCTCTATCCATGACAAATTTTCTTCTGCCTGGCCACCGAAGAAAGTTTTCGGATCTTTAATGGATGCTTCATACATTGCTTGAAATTCATCTAAATTTTTTACAAAAGGATTCTCTAGATTTTTTGGAGGTTGGTATTTTTTTTCAGCCATGAAAATGTTACGAGGCTTTAAAGGATAGAAGGTTGAGGATTAATGAAATTTTTACCTCTGGGATCAGACATGATTTTGCTAATAAGCATGTCATAGTCAGAGCCTCCACTTTCAAGATCAATATCTGATGCATTAATAATTAAGAGCGGAGCATTTTCAAAGTATAAAAAGAATTTAGAGTAAGCATCATTTAGCCTTTCTAAATAATCAATTGTAAGAAACTTTTCATCAGGATTTCCACGCTTATTTATTCTTTCTAGCAAAACTTCAACTGGAGCTTGAAGATAAATAACTAAGTCAGGGGAGGGAGCATCTATGGTCAAATGTTCATATACTTTGTCATACAAACCCATTTCTTCTTCGGAAAGTGTTACTTCAGCAAAAAGTCTGTCTTTCTGAATTAAGAAATCTGCTACACGAACAGGCTCAAATAATGATCTTTGTTTTAAATCTTCAATTTGTTGCATTCGTTGGAATAAAAAAAAGAGCTGAGTGGCTAATGCTGACTGCTTGGGGTTTCTATAAAAACTTTTTAGGAAAGGATTTTCCGCAGGCTGCTCTAGAAAAACATCATAATTAAAGGTTTCAGCAATTTTATGAGCTAGGGTAGTTTTACCTACACCAATTGGCCCTTCAATCGCAATATATTTTGGAAGCGGAGCTTCCTGTAAAGCTGGTTCCATAGGTTATTCTTTTATTGTGTAAAGATTAGCTTAACTCTTCTAAGAAGCCAAATTTTTTCTCTACCGGACCACTTCTAGAATCTCTTAAAATTTTCAACATTTCAATTTTTGCAGGTCTATTTATTCTTTGGAATTTTGTCCACCACTCACCCATCCCTTGAGTATCGTTGGCTGCCTCCTCTCTTAGAAGCAGAAAGTCATAAGCTGCTCTGAAACGAGGATGATTTAAAATTTTATAGGGTTGATGACCTAATCGAGTCTCGAGTTTTAGTTGAAGTGACCATATATCTTTAATATAGCCATGAAATTTTCTAGGAACAGCTGTTAATTCTTGTTGTTCCCTAATAATCCTATCCATGCTTCTAAAAAATTTTCTTAGATTGAAACTCCCTTTTTCTTTTGCAGCATCAATCAATCTTGGCCAAAGCAATGCGGCAATAAGAAAACCTGGAGTAACAGACTTAGATGCTTTTAATCTATTATCAGTATTTACTAGCGCTGCTTGTTGAAATCTTGAATCAAATGAATTTTCAGGATGATTCTCAGTGTTTATTAGGTATTTCAAAACGCCGAAAGAGTTGAGCTTATTGAAATTATTTTGAGCTTCCTTTGTAAGAAAGATCTTGCAAAACTCATCAAACATTCTTGCATTGGAGATATTCTCAAGCAAGTTACCCTTTTGATATATTGCCTCCTTAACATCATTGGAAATTTTAAATTTAAGTTTTGAACTAAATCGAATTGCGCGAAGACTTCTAACGGGATCCTCTTCAAATCTTACTAATGGGTTGCCTATTGATACTAGTATTTTTTTTTGTATATGTTTTAACCCGTCATGGAAATCACATAAATGATTTTCCACTGGGTCAAAATATAAAGCATTGATAGAAAAATCTCTTCTTATGCAATCTTCCTCAAGAGTTCCCCAGACATTATCTCTGAGGATCTTTCCTTCAGAATCCTTAACAATCCCTGAGCTATGATTAGTTTTAGATGTATCAGCCCTAAATGTTGAGACCTCAATCAGTTCATTTCTGCTAAAAACATGAACTAGACGAAATCTTTTGCCAATTATTCTGGATGACCTAAATATTTTTTTAACTTCTTCTGGCGTAGCATCTGTTGATACATCGAAGTCTTTTGCTTTAATTCCTACTAACGAATCTCGCACACACCCACCAACTAAATACGCTTGGAAACCAGATTTTTTTAACTTTTTAACAATCTCTAGCGCTAGAGGGCTGAATTTATTTTGTTTAAGGATTTTGGGAACTGGAGCTGAAGACACTTTATTTTTTCTATTCAAAGTTCTAATAGAAACAATTTTTGTTTAGTTTTTCTATCCGCCAAGTTGTTTTTCTTTAATTTCATCCAGTGTTTTGCAGTCTATGCAATGTGTAGCTGTTGGCCTTGCTTCAAGTCTTTTTACTCCAATTTCAATACCACAAGCATAACAGTAACCATAGTCATCTTGCTTAATTTGCTCTAGCGAGCTGGCAATTTTATTAAGCAGTTTCCTTTCTCTATCTCTTGTCCTAAGCTCAAAAGCAAACTCTTCTTCTTGTGATGCTCTATCAATTGGATCTGCATATGATTCTCCTTTATTCTTGAGATGATCAAAGGTTTTCTGCATTTCGTCACGTAAGTGCTCCCTCCACTCAATTAAGACCGCATTGAAATGCTTTTTCATTGCTGCACTCATATATTTTTCGCCTTTTCTACCTTTGTATGAGGATATTGGAGTTGCTCTTTTTTTGGTAGCAGCCTTCTTGACACTTTTTTTGGCAGGGGTTTTTTTAACAGGGGTTTTTTTAACAGCTAACTTCTTTACTATTTGCTTTTTAGCTGTAGTTTTTTTAGCTGAGGATTTCTTCGTAGATGTTGTCTTAGCAGGAGTTTTTTTTGGGACTGCTTTTTTTGGCATATTTAAGTTAAAAAAAGTTTTTTAGGCGCATGAAATTATCAGAAAGCCGAGCAATTAGCTAGCTTTTTTTAAAATTATTTAAAACTTGATGGTACGCGTCCTTGGAAAGCCTTGGGCCAAATGTCTCAACAACTTTTGACGCTCCATAATTTGCGAACTCAGCACAAGTTTTTAAATCATCATTTTGAAGCAATGAATATAAGAAACTACCGGCAAACATATCTCCAGCACCGTTTGTATCAATAGCCTGAATATCAACGTTAGGCGTATTTATTACTCCTTCATTTGAAACCACGGCACTTCCTTTTTCTCCCATGGTAATTATTGAAACATATGATTTTTTTTGAAGAGCAACGAAAGCATCTTCTATATTTTCAGAACCAACAAAAGCCATTGCCTCATCATCATTGCCAAAAATATAGTCAAGCCCAAATGATTCTATTTCGTTAAATTTATCATTAAACCCCATTACAATTCCAGGATCTGATAGTGAAAGGGCTATTTTAACGTCTGGAAAGTCCTTTAGATGATTAAGAGCTTTTAAAGCTACTTTGTAATTTTCCTCACTAGTTACCATATATCCTTCAATGTAAAAAATTCTTGAATTTGAGATTTGGTCTAGATCAAGGTCACTCTCGTCCATCAATGAACTTACATTTAAAGCAGTAGTCATTGTTCTTTTGGCATCAGGCGTTACCAAAATAAGACACTTTCCTGTTGGCATAGAATCTGCTGATGCCATGTTTCCTTTATGACCTACTCCCGCTTCTTTGAGGCTTTGAAGATATCTTGTCCCATCTTCGTCATTAGATACCTTACAAGTATGAAAGCACGAAGCACCAAAACTTGCTGCAGCAACCAGACTATTTGTTGCAGATCCCCCGCAATCAGAAACAGTTTCAGCTCCTGAGGCAATAAGTCTTTCAATTATCGGCGCATGCTCCTCAGCACTTGAGAGTGTCATCTGATCAATTTCTAGACCCAGTTCAGCAATAAGACTATGTTCAACCTTGAAGACTGTATCAACAAGAGCATTTCCGAGAGCGCTAATATCATTTTTCATTATTATAATTCCTTTACTATTTTTTCAATCTTACTTTTCGTTTGGTCAAGTATAGATTGATCGTGAGTTGCAGAGATAAATCCGGCTTCATATTTTGATGGCGCAAAGTATATCCCTTGGTTTAAAGAAGCAGTAAAAAATTTCTTAAACATCGCATCATCACTTTTTACAACATCGTCAAAATTTTGAGGTAAGTTTTCACTAAAGAAAAATCCAAACATGCCACCAATAGAGGAGGTTGAGAATGGTATGCCTTTATCGTTCATTAGATTTTTTGTATGCACCATTATTTCTGAGGAAGCTATTTCCAATTCATCAAATGGATTAATCTTAATTAAAGCATCTAACAGAGCAATGCCGGCACTCATTGCCAGTGGATTGCCAGACAATGTTCCTGCTTGATATATCGGACCCAATGGTGCGAGTTGATCCATAACAGATTGCTTGCCACCAAATGCTCCTACTGGCAGCCCACCACCTATCACTTTGCCCATAGCAGTTAAATCAGGCTCAATTTGGTAAATTGACTGTGCTCCACCAAGTCCCACTCTAAAACCTGACATGACTTCATCAAAAATAAGCATGGATTTGTGTTGATTGCATAATGTTTTTAAGGCTGAAAGGAATTTTGATTCTCCTGGAATAAAGCCCATATTGCCTGCAACAGGCTCAACAATAATTGCAGCAAGATCATCACCAATTTTATTAGCAACTCGGGACACAGCTTCAATATCATTGTATGGACAGCTGTATGTTAATGCTGCTAGTTCTTTTGGTATACCTGGTGAATCTGGCAAGCCAAATGTAGAGACGCCTGAACCTGCTTTGACTAATAATGAATCAACGTGCCCATGATAACAGCCGGTAAATTTAATAATTTTATTTTTACCTGTATGGCCTCTAGCCAATCTAATGCAACTCATGGTGGCTTCCGTTCCAGAATTTACCATTCGTAACTTTTCCATTGAAGGAACCTGGCTCTTAATAATGCTTGCAAGTGTGCTCTCTAAACTGGTCGGAGCGCCGTAACTTGTCCCAAGTTCTAACTGAGCTTTAATGGCATCTAAGATAATTGGGTTTGAATGACCAAGAATCATGGGGCCCCATGAACCAATGAAGTCTATGTATTGATTTTCATCCTCATCAATTAAAATTGGTCCCTTAGCAGATTTAAAAAAAACAGGCTTACCGTCAACGTTTTTAAATGCTCGAACTGGAGAATTTACTCCTCCTGGCATTAATAATTGAGCTTGCTCAAAAAGCGATTCTGATCTATTTCTTTTCAATTCTTTGGACTTATTTAACTATTTTCTACTAAAAAATTTTTGATTTATTTTACGGGTGGGCATGATACCAAATTTAGCTAGCATTTTTTTTAATTTCATATGCAAACTCTTCTACTTTATCCCAATCTGTAAATTCATAAGTTTTTGATGTGTCTGTTGGCCCCTTTGTAATCCACATTATTAGCCTAATCATAAATTTATCAATAAATCGATATTGTGGATAATCTACTTTGCCAGCAAAAACAGCTACTTTTTTAGGATTCCATTTTGAAAGTGCTAAGAATTTTTTAATGTAGGGATTAGTATCCGGAGTATTTTTATTTGGCTTCCTCGCCACAACATTGACACTAAAAAAAGCGTTATCAATACCTTCTAAAAAATCAGTATTATTTTTTATGAAATTATATAGATCATCGGAGTGTTTTCCGTATCTTATGCTTGCACCAATAATTACAGATTCAAAATTTTTTTCAATCAGACTAAGGTCTTCATTGACGCTTTCAACTGAATGGAAATCAATGATAAATATTTCTTCTAAAATCTTTTTTATTTTTTGACAGATTAGCTTTGTCTGACCATCCGTTGTTGCGTATAAGATTAGTATTTTTTTCATTTTCATTTCTACATATTTTAACTTTTATATTCAGAAGTAGAAAAATTATTTATCTTATAATTTTTTTATTTATTCCTAATCCTATAGAATAATCATCATATGACTATTGATGCAACATCTATCATTCTTAGCTCAAGTGCTATCAAGCGTATTCAAGGCCTTGTGCCTGACCAAAAATCAAATTTTTTTAGAGTTTATGTAACCGGCGGAGGATGTTCTGGTTTTCAGTATGGCTTTAAATTTGATGATAATCCAGCAGGCGATGATGATGTGGTAGATTTTGAAGGATTTACTATTTTATTAGATTCACTTTCATATCCATATTTATATGGTTCAACTTTAGATTATGTAGAAGATTTAGCTGGATCAAGATTTTTGGTCACTAATCCTAATGCCAAAACTACCTGTGGATGCGGCGAGTCATTTACTACATAGATTTAGTAATGGTTCCTAATAACCCTTTATTTTTTTTGACAACAAGTGGATTTTGAAAAAGTCTCTGCTTTGCCATCCATCCAAATGCCATAGCTTCAATTGCTTGAGGATCTAAACCATATTTACTAACTGAAGCGAGCTCAATTTTTATATGCTTTTTGATTGCATCTATTAAGAAATCATTCTTAATCCCACCGCCACAAATAATCACTTGATTGGGTGGAATCTTCTGGGATCTTATTGATCGACTAACACAAATAGCTGTCAACTCTGAAAGCGTTGCTAATATATCTTGAGAAGATTCTTTTAAGAGTTGTTTAGGAATAAACCCTATATTAAATATTTCTTTTCCAGTAGATTTTGGATGCCGTTTTCTAAAAAATGAATTGCTGAGCATTTTATCTAATGAAGGATTATGGATTATTCCTGTTTTTGCAATATTACCTTTTTTGTCAAAGGGGATATTTAGGTATTTTTGACAGTAGGCGTCCATCAGCGCATTTCCTGGCCCACAGTCAGAGCCAAAAAAATTTCCTTTGCTATCTAAATATGTAAAGTTAGAAATTCCACCAATATTTAATATTACTAGTGGAGTTTTCTTTTTGGAGAAGAGTTTATGGTGGAATTCTGGAACGAGGGGTGCGCCTTCTCCTCCAAGTTTGATATGCGAATTTCTAAAATCACTCACAACATCTATGCCGCAATTAAATGAAACAATTTTGGGGTCACCGGCTTGAATAGAAAATGGATACTTGCCTTTTGGTGAGTGAAATAATGTCTGCCCAGACAAACCAATTGCCGCAACACTTTTTTTATTTATCTTATTTTGGATCAGAAATTTATTTATAGATTGACTGAAAGCAATCCCAATTTCTTTATCGAGTTTAAAATACTCGATAAGGCTTAAATGTTGCTGCTGAATTATTTTTGAAATATTTGTTCTTAATTTCTTTGGGTATTTAAAGGAATCAAAGTTTAGCAATCTTATGCGATTAGAAGTCTCAATAGCACAAATATCAATTCCGTCATGACTTGTCCCGCTCATGGTGCCAATAAAAATTTTATCTGAAGAGGGTTTCATTTGGATCTTTAGATAATAACTGATCTGATATTTCTATGTAATTATTTCTTAATACTTTAAATGGAGCCATCTTAGATTGATCTAATGGAGCGGCAGAAGGTAAAGCCACTTTTAAAGGATCTGTCCTTTTTTCACCAATTCTAAATTCGTAATGCAAGTGGGGAGCAGTTGCTAAACCTGAATCACCTACATAACCTATAGTTTGCCCCTGAGAAACTTTTATTCCTTTTGAAATACTTGAATGGTAAGCGTTCAAATGAGCATATAGAGTTGTTATTTCCCCTCCATGTCTTATTACTATTGTTCTTCCATAACCACTTTTCCAACCAATTGACTGAACTACTCCTCCCCCGGTAGCTCGAATGGGCGTACCTCTTTTCGCCGCATAATCAACTCCATTGTGAGCTCTGATGGTATTTAGTATTGGATGCCTTCTATTCGGATTAAAATGTGAGCTTACATATACAAAATCTAGAGGCGCTCTTAAAAAGGCTTTTTCAAGACTGCCGCCATTTTCATTAAAGTATTCCCACTTCTTATTTTTACCTTTATATCTTATTGCAGTATATCTATTGTCTTGATTATAAAATTCAGCGAACAAAATACTGCCATTTTCAATTTGTTGCCCATCCACAAAAGGTGTTTCATAAAGGATCTTAAATCTGTCACCCATTCTAATATCAAAAACAAAATCAATGTCCCATCCGAAAATATAAGCGAGGTCCATAATCACACTTTCAGGTATATCATTTTTTAGTCCGGCCAAGTAGAAAGATGACTCTATTAATCCAGTTTTGAAGGAGTTAATAAATTCTGGTTTCTTATCAATTCTTTCAATTAGTATTTCCGGAACTACATTTACTTCATATGAAAGAAGAGGACCTTTATAAATAATAATTTTTTGTAACGCACCATCTAAATATAAAAATTCCAACCTATCATTAGGCAATATATTTTTTATTTCATTTGCCTGATCTTTTCTAAAGATTTTGTAAGTATTGTTTAGGGATACTTTATATTTTTCAAATATCAATGAGAGGTTTTCTCCTTGTTCAACAATATGAATATTTTTAGTTTGAATACTTGGCGCATTATTACTGTTTAAAGATAAAGTCTTTGAAATAACCTCAGGTACTCCTTCTTCTTGTTCTATTGCTGAATCATAAATAAATAAGATTCCAAAAATTGCCAAGAATATAAATGGTAAAGAATTTATACCAAATTTATAATTACTCACAGTTCTAAGTTTATTTAATTAATTCAACTGAAAGCGTTCCAGCTGGAAATAGCTCCTCGCTTTCAGCTATCACCATTCCCCTTATAATTGGTTTAAATGCAAAATGTGCTATCAATTTTTCAGTCATATGATTTCAAACATTTATTTGATTAAATACTATAATAAATCATAACTCATGAAAGAAAATCTTAATTTAATCAAAAGAGGCATTGATGAGCTGATTGGCGAAGATGAGCTATTAGCAAAACTCAAATCTAAAAAACAGCTTATTGTAAAAGCTGGTTTTGATCCTACTGCACCAGATTTGCATCTTGGCCATACGGTCCTTATTAATAAATTGAGGCATTTCCAGCAACTGGGCCACAAAATAATATTTTTAATTGGTGATTTTACTGGAATGATTGGTGACCCTTCTGGGAAAAATAAAACTAGGCCAGCCCTCGATGAGGCGGAGATAAAAGAGAATGCCAAGTCGTATAAGAAACAAGTTTTTAAAATTTTAGATCCCAAACTAACAGATGTCAGGTTTAATTCTGAGTGGAGCAAAAAGCTAGGTGCAGAAGGAGTAATAAAACTCGCATCACAATATAATTTAGCAAGAATGCTTGAGCGTGATGATTTTAATAAAAGGTATAAGTCTAATCAAAGCATAGCATTGCATGAATTTTTATATCCATTAATCCAAGCCAATGATTCGATAGCTTTAGAGGCTGACATAGAACTTGGCGGCACTGATCAAAAATTTAATCTATTGGTAGGAAGAGATCTTCAGAGAGCATTTGGCCAAGAACCCCAAGTAGTTTTAACAGTTCCAATTCTTGAAGGTTTAGATGGAAAAAATAAAATGTCTAAATCTTTAGATAACTATGTTGGCATTGATGAGGAACCAAATGAGATGTTTGGAAAAATTATGTCGATTTCAGATGACCTCATGTGGAGATGGTTCGATTTATTAAGCTTTAAATCAACAGATGAGATAAATAATTTAAAAACTGAACAAAATGATGGCAGGAATCCCAGAGATATAAAAATTGAATTAGCCAAAGAATTAATTTCTCGTTTTCACGATCTTAAGTCTGCTGATCTTGCAGAAACAAATTTTGTTAATCAGTTTCAAAAAAAGAATATGCCAGATGATATCGAAGAAATATCTTTTAATTTATCAGACGATTCGATTCCTCTCTCTAATCTTTTAAAGGAATGTGGAATGACGAAAAGTACTTCTGAAGCAATCAGAATGATTAAGCAAGGAGCAGTAAGAATTGATGAAAAAAAAGTAACAGATCTTAAACTTTTAATTCATTCAGGCACATCTGCTGTTTTTCAGGTAGGCAAAAGAAAATTTAAAAAAATAACCCTTTAAATTAAATAATATAATCACACATTTAAAACACGCATATGCAACAGTTTCTTTCATCAATTAACTTCTGTTTAAGTAACATTGGATATCTATTTATCTTGTGTTTGCCAGTTATGACCCTAGAGGTTGCATTGGCAAGCTTGTTAGCCTCTGTTGACTTTCAAGCTGGCTCAGATGCTGCGGCTCTTGAGGCGATTGGTAATATATCTGGCCAATTTTTTGTCCTTGTGCTTGCATCTCTTATTCTTTCCGTAGCATTAAGCGGGGGCTGCATGGCTGCATTCCATTCTTTGACGCATGCTGGTTCTTTGACTCCGTATCAAGCCTTGCTTCAGGGTTTAAAAAAGTTTTTCCCACTACTATGGGCTAATATATTGCATTCATTTGCATACGGACTTGGGTTTTTAATGTTAGTTTTGCCAGGTTTTTATTTGTATGGTCGACTTGGATTATTTCCATTGTTCATAATGTTTGAAGGAAAAGGTGCCATGGATTCACTCAGTGAATCTTGGAATTTAACAGAAGAAGTTGCTACTAAATTATTTGCTCTTACTGCAATATTTATGGGGATACAATTTATCTTTGGATTCATTGGAGGCATTTTAGATTCTAATAGTAGCCTATGGTTTTTGCTCGCCACAGTCATCATTAAATACATTACACTAATGCCCCTGTTTTATTTATTTTTTAGTCTATACGAATCTGTAAAACAAAATTAAAGAATAAGGAAAGATTAAAATTATGAAAATTTTAGTAATGGGATTACCTGGAAGCGGCAAAACATATTTGACTGAGCGATTAGTGCCTCTGCTTAATGCTGCATGGTACAACGCTGATAAAGTCAGAGATATGTCTAATGATTGGGATTTCTCAGATGCCGGAAGGGCAAGGCAATCAATGCGAATGAAAACTTTTGCAGATTTTGAAAAATCACATGGCAGGTATGTTATTTGTGATTTCGTTTGTCCAACCAAACAAACAAGAGAGAATTTTGATGCTGATGTTGTCATTTGGATGGATACCATTAAAGAGGGAAGATACGAAGATACCAATAAGCTTTTTCAAGATCCAGATAGAGTTGATTTTCATATTACCGAATGGAATGAGCACAATCATGAGGATGTAGCAAAGGAGATTTTTAAAAATGTTTGATTGGAAAAAACCGACAGTTCAGATGCTTGGAAGGTGGCAGCCCTGGCACGATGGACATCAAGCTTTGTTTAAAAGATGCGTTGCAAAAACTGGACAAGTTGCAATTCAAGTCAGAGATGTACAGGGTGCATCTGGTGGCGATGGCCAAGATGATAATCCTTTCAACTGGGATGAGGTCTGCCAAAATATTGAAGCTGGTCTTTTGCGTGATGGTTTTAAAAGAGGAATAGAGTATGAAATTATGCTGGTTCCAAATATTGTAAATATCACATACGGTCGCGGTGTTGGTTATGCCTTTGAAGAAGAGGTTTTTGATAGCTCGGTAACTGATATTAGCGCAACAAAAATTCGTCAAAAACTCAGAGAGGATGGGGAGTTAGATTAACTCACTAGTTGGTTTCCCAAGATCATTGTTTAGTTTATAATCGCTTTTCCCAATTGATTGGGTCTGTAGCTCAGCTTGGTTAGAGCGCACCCCTGATAAGGGTGAGGTCGGTGGTTCGAGTCCACCCAGACCCACCATTTATTTTCAAAACTTTTACTTTCATCAGCATTTGTAATACTTTGTTGTGATGGAAAATAAAGATCATTCAAAATCAAACATGCAAAAAGTGGCATTGACCGCTTTAGCTGGAACAAGCATAGAATGGTATGACTTTTTCCTTTATGGGGCAGCAGCAGCATTAATATTCCCAACAGCCTT
>QOPC01000004.1 GCA_003331545.1 SAR86 cluster bacterium | reverse complement strand
AATCAGCCATATATAGGATTATGGAACTGTTCTGCTCTTGGTCATGCCCTATCATCTTTAGTTTCTGAAGAAAGCCAAGGTGAGATTTTGCAAACATACGAGCCAATTTTTCAAAAAACTCTAGCTAAGCTTTATCAAAAAAAACTTGGGCTTATAAAATTAAATAAAGATGATGCGCAATTAATTCAAGGTTTATTGGATATTATGGAATCTGAAAAGTTAGATTATACAAATACATTTAGAAATATTTCTCAAGCCATAACCAACGAGGAAACTCCTGAACTCAATACACATATTGCTAAGTCCTGGATAAAATCCTATCAAGCTCGACATAAAATTGAGCCTTCATCTATTGAGGGGAAAGTATCACTTATAAATAAAAATAATCCCAAATTTATTCTTAGAAATTACATGGCTCAAGAAGCAATTGAAGCAGCAGAAAATTTAAATCTCTCTGTGCTTGAGACTTTAATTCAGGTAATTACTCATCCCTATGATGAGTTGGAACAATTCGAGTATTTTGCTAGTAGATCTCCAGACTGGGCAAAAGATTTAGAGATCTCATGCTCCTCCTAATTCATTGAAAAATCCTAGATCTAGCTCTTGATCTAGCTCACTAATACCCTTAAATGAGAAGGAATTAAAATCATTTCTTGGAGAATGACTTTCTCTTTGCAACCTAAAACCACTTTCTAAATTTGCAATTGAAAGTTTTTTAAATGAATCTGAAATTGATTTTAGATCTAGCTCGCTATTAAAAAGTGAAATAGGGAATGAAACATTATGAATATCTCGAACTATATTATTAAGATCATAAGGCCATGCAGAAGGCTGTACAGTTTTAGTTTCGCTGGGCTTCAAGCATTTAAATATTTTTGCACACTCCTTAGCAATAATTTTAGCTCCATTCAATCTTCCCTCTATGCTGTAACCTGCAATGTGAGGCGTTGCAATATAAGATGTTTCTATCATTTTTAAAGACGGCGAAGGCTCGTTCATCCAAACATCAGCAATATAAATTAGGTCTTGAGATTGCAGCACAAGCTCTTCAGATACAACCTCCCCCCTAGATGTATTAATGAGGATCTTGTTTGAAAGTTTTTCTATATGAGACTCATTTATTATATTCAATGTTGGATATTGGCCACTAGCAGAAAGCGGAACATGAATGGTTACTAAATCACATGCAAGCACCTTATCCAAAGAAACCAATTCAGGGTTTGCTAAAAATGGGTCACATGCATAAACTTCAAAATTTAGAGCTTTGAGAAGTTTATATAGTCTTTTGCCAATATTGCCATAGCCTACAATGCCAATGCTCTGTCTTACATTCAACATTCCATCTTTTATCAATTCACCAATTGCTGCCAGCACATAATGGATTACGCTAAAAGCATTACATCCAGGAGCATAGGACCAACTGATATTTTTGCTATCTAAATAGTCTATATCTAAGTGATTAATTCCAGCTGTTGCAGATGCTACAAAGCTGATTTTGGTGTCCTGGCATAGCGCTTGATTTACAGATAAAGTAGATCGAACCAATAAAGCGTCTGTGTTTTTTAGATCACAAGCAGTGAGGGTATTTGAATCAAAATAATCTATAGAATAATCAGCCTTGAGAAACTCAGCTAAACTATTCTCGATTTCAGGTATCTGAGAATCTGCAGTTATTCTTATCAATGGGATTTATCCCTGAAGAATAAGCTTTTTATCCAGCCAAAGATAGAATTTTGACCTAGTGTATATTGATCAAGTAAATCAAAATCTTTAGCTAATTTAATTGGATCTTTGAAAAAATCTTTGCGGGTAGTAAATTCACCATCATCAAGATCTCTAATAAATACTGCTGGATTTCCTGCATATATAGTATTTTGAGGAATATCTTTTGTAACAACTGACCTTGCTCCGATAATAGAATTTTTTCCAATTTTAACCCCTTTGCAGATCATGGAATCCTCGCCAATCCAAACGTTTTCATCTAATACAACTGGTTTAGGATCTCCAACAACTTTTGTTCTATCATAAATTCCATGCCAATCTGCGTCAGTTACGCACGCTCCATGCCCAAACATGCAAGAATCACCAATCATCACACTCTCTGCAGCCATGATTCTTACACCAGGAGAAATTAATACATAATTCCCAATATCAACTTTTCCATTCCATTCACCAGTATCCCAACTAGTAATTTGAATATAATCATCTGGCGCAGAAATAAATGTCGGAAAGTTGCCAACGGATATATTAGAACCAAATAATTTAATAAATCTTGGTTTAAAAAATACGGGCCCCTTTCCTAAACTTTTAAATTGAGGCCTAAGAAATCTGTTTACATATCGCAGAGTTAGCTTTGAAGCAATTTTTTTTAACCAATATGGGCGACTGTCTTTTCTAATTTTTCATCTCCGATTTTAATCTAGTCCTTGTATGATAAAGTACCGAGAAATTTCTGGGCTTATTTTTTGAAAAATTTATTAAAAGAACTAAAACAATTACTTAAAATAGGTATTCCAATCTATGGGTCACAAATTTCATACATGGGGATGGGAGTTACCGATACTATAGTTGCAGGAAGAGCGAGCGCACTAGATTTATCCGGGTTAGCTATAGGTAACGCGCTTTCTATGCCATTTTATTTTCTTTTGGGTGGGTGTCTATTTGCTGTAACTCCAATAGTTGCTCAACTTTTTGGAGCAAGGAAATATGAAGAAATTGGGCAAAAAGTCCGAGAAATTCTTTGGGTTAGCCTCGCTTTAGGTTTTATTGGTTTTATTCTTTATAGAAATTTAAGTTTTTTTATTCCCTTCTTTGATATTGAGGAGAATATTGCACAGATTTCAGATGGCTATTTAAAAGCAATGTCATTTGGTTTTATTGCCAATATGCTTTTTACATGTCTTCGGTGCTACAGCGAAGGCATGGGTCTTACTCTTCCTGTTTTTTGGGTTGCATTTATTGGAATGGTTTTAAATATCCCTTTGGACATTATTTTTGTTTATGGTTATTTTGGCATACCTCCAATGGGAGGAGTTGGCTGTGGAATTGCAACATCTATAAATGTAGTTATTGGAGTAATCGTTTTAGTTTTAGTCATAATTAAAAAGAAAGAATATAGACCAACAAAAATATTTTCAAAATTCTCTTTACCAAATTTGGATACAACCAAGGAAGCTCTTAAATTAGGTTTGCCTATTGGTTTTGGGGTGTTTGTAGAACTAAGCATGTTTTCAGGCGCGGCTTTGATATTGGGGTCGCTTGGAGCCACAGTAATTAGTGGGCATACAGTAGCAATAAATATAGTAAGTGTTTTGTTCATCTTGCCTTTATCTTTTGGTCTTGCAGCTGCAACCAGAATAGGTAACTTAGTAGGTGAGAAAAAATTACATCAAGCTAAGTACGCTTCCAATATTGCCATCTTCATCTGTTTTGCGGGAGCAATATTGAATATGGTGATTATTTTAATTTTCAGAGACAATCTTGTTTCGCTTTACTCTTCAGATCTAGCTGTTGCAACAATTGCAATGAATCTTTTATTATTTGGCGCAATTTTTCAGATTCCAGATGGGATGCAAATGGGTGCCTTAGGAAGTCTGAGAGGTTACAAGGATACATTTGCTCCAATGCTAATGATCATTTTAACCTACTGGTTTGTTGCTTTACCTGTTGGATATTTTTTAACTTATTTTGGGATATTTGGAGACCCCATGGGCCCATCAGGTATCTGGATAGGCATGATTACTGGTTTAACAATATTTGCAGGTTTAATTATTCCAAGGTTGAATTATATTGCTAGCAAATTCATAGCAAGATCTAACCCAGAACTTCTTTAACTTTAGAGCCAATTTGAAGCAAATTTTCAGCTATGTGAACGCCGCATTCCTCTAATTTTTTAATTTTGTCTGCAGCCGTGCCCTTACCTCCAGCAATAATTGCACCTGCATGGCCCATTCTTTTACCAGCTGGAGCGGTTTGACCAGCAATATATGAAATTACAGGTTTGGAGAGATGATCTCTTATATACTCTGCAGCTTCTTCTTCAGCCGTTCCGCCAATCTCTCCAACCATGACTATTGCTTTGGTTTGGTCATCTGCCTCCATCATTTTTAAGACATCAATAAAAGAAGTTCCAGGGATTGGATCGCCACCTATACCAACGCAAGTACTTTGGCCAAGTTTTAGATCGGTTGTTTGCTTGACCGCTTCGTAAGTTAAGGTGCCAGATCTAGAGATAACGCCCACCGATCCTTGCATATGGATACTACCTGGCATTATTCCTAATTTTGCCTCACCTGGTGTTATGACCCCTGGGCAGTTTGGACCTATTAATGTTACACCTAACTCATCAATTTTCTTTTTTACAATAAGCATATCCAAAGTTGGAACTCCTTCGGTAATGCAAATAATTAATTTTATTCCAGCATCGGCTGCCTCTAAGATTGAATCTTTACAAAATTGAGCAGGAACAAAAATGATTGAAGCATTCGGTTTTACGGCCTCAACAGCCTCATGAACAGAGTTAAAAACTGGAATATCTAAATGTTTCTGCCCTCCTTTACCAGGGGTAACTCCTCCAACAATATTTGTTCCATATTCAATTGATTGTTCTGAATGCAATGTAGCTTGAGAACCGGTAAAACCTTGAACCAACAAACGAGTATCTTTATCAACCAATATACTCATTTACTTAGCTCCACTGCCTTTTTTGCCGCCTCTTCAAGATTATTTAAACTAACGATTGCAGCATTGGAATTAGCTAAAATCTTGCTGCCAATGTCTGCATTATTACCCTCCAATCTGACAACAACTGGAATAGAAACCCCGACCTCCTCAATTGCAGCCAAAATTCCTTCAGCAATCAAATCACACCTTACAATTCCACCAAAAATATTAACAAGGACTACCTTAACTTCTGGGTCAGCTAAAATTAACTTAAAAGCTTTAGAAACTCTTTCCTGAGTTGCCGTACCGCCAACATCTAGAAAATTAGCTGGGGAACCGCCAAAAAATTTGATTGTATCCATTGTCCCCATAGCCAGTCCAGCTCCATTAACCATGCATCCAATATTTCCATCCAAGGAGACATAACTAAGATCACTCTTTGCTGCCTCTGCTTCCCTTGGATCCTCTTGAGAGGGATCATGCATTTTTTGTATATCTGGTTGTCTATAAACTGCATTAGAATCAATATTAATTTTTGCATCCAAGCAATGAAGTTTTCCACCTTGAGTAATGACCAAAGGATTAATCTCAAGCAAGCTCAGATCATTTGACATAAATAAATTGGTTAGCTGTGGAAGCATTATTGAAAATTGTTTTGATTGGTCAGAATTTAATCCTAGTACTTTAGAGATTTTTCTAGATTGATATCCCATAGGCCCTGTTAAAGGGTCAATCGGTTCGTAGATGATTTTTTCAGGTGTTTTTTTTGCAACTTCCTCGATATTTACTCCACCTTCACTTGAACCAATAAAAACAACCCTTTGGGTTCCCCTATCTATTACTGCACTTAAATACAGCTCTTTACCAATATCAGTGCACTCCTCAACCAAAATAGAATTTACAAGTTGTCCATCAGAATCAGTTTGGTATGTGACAAGTCGCTTTCCTAACCAATGATTAGCAAACTCCTCAGCCTCTTCCGGAGTGCTAACCAGTTTTACTCCGCCTGCCTTTCCCCTTCCTCCAGCATGAACCTGTGCTTTTACTACCCATTTGTTACCACCAATATCCCTACATGCATTTAAAGCCTCATCTGCAGATGAAATTACTACATTCTTTGAAACTGGCAAACCAAATTTTGCAAAGAGCTGCTTGCCCTGATACTCATGAAGATTCATTTTTTTATATTTCCTATGTGTATTGCTTTTTCATTAACCGCCATTGCAGCCTCATGCAATGCCTCAGAAACAGTAGGATGACTGAAGATGGTTAATCCAAGATCTTCCGCACTTGCCTTAAATTCCATTGCCACAACTCCTTGCTGGACAATGTCTGCTGCAGAGGGACCAAAAGCATGAACGCCTAATATGGTATCTGTTTTTTTATCAGCAATTACTTTTACAAAACCTGTACTTTCTCCTGTTGCCAATGCTCTTCCACTTGCTGCAAATGGAAAAGAGCCAGTTTTGAATTCAAGACCTGCATCACTGAGATCTTTTTCATTTTGGCCCACCCATGCTACTTCAGGATGAGTATAAATTACAGACGGAACATGTGCATATTCCATTTCAACTTGATTTCCTGCAATTCTTTCAACAACCATAATTCCTTCTTCTGAGGCTTTATGCGCCAACATTGGTCCTCTTACAACATCGCCGATTGCCCAAATATTTTTTACTTTAGTCTCACAGAAATTATTTACAGGAATAAAGCCTCTTTCATCGACAGAAAGACCCGAACTTTTACTAAATAAATTTTCAGTATTTGGCTTTCTGCCAACGGCAACAATTAACTTTTCAAAATTTAATTCAAACTCACTCCCATTATTTTCATAATTTACAGTTACATTTTTCTTATTAGATTTTGCTGCATTAACTTTACAGCCCAAGTTTATATTTAATCCCTGCTTGTTAAATTCCTTAAGGACCTCTTTAGAAATTTTTGAATCAGCCATCGGTAAAAAATCATCTAAAGCCTCCAATATAGTAACTTTTGACCCAAGTCTTGCCCAAACGCTCCCAAGCTCCAATCCAATAATACCGGCCCCAATTATGCCTAATGTTTTTGGGACCGCCTGAAATTCCAAAGCTCCAGTACTGTCAACAATATTTTTGTGGTTTACCTTTGCAACGGGTATATCTATTGGCGAGGAACCTGAGGCTATAACAATATTTAGTGTTTCTAAAGTTTCTGTTTTACCTTCATAGGTTACCTCAACTGTATTAGCACCCATTATTGTTGCAGTGCCTAAAATTTGCGTTACATTATTTGCTTTAAAAAGACTTGAGATTCCCCCAGTTAACTGAGCAACAATTTTATTTTTGCGATCCATCATCTTCGGTATATCTATCGTAGGATTTTGGACCTTAATTCCATGATCAGAAAATTGATGTAATGCATCTGCATATCGATGTGATGAATCTAATAATGCTTTAGAAGGTATACAACCAATATTTAGGCAAGTCCCTCCAAGTTGAGGTGAATCATTATGAAAAGATTTTTCAACGCATGCAGTTTTCAAGCCTAACTGAGAAGCCCTAATTGCGGCAACATATCCCGCTGGCCCGCTTCCAATAACAATCACATCATACATATTAATGCCTTATAGATTTAATAAGAGTTTTTCGGGAGACTCTAATTGATCTTTGATAGCTATCAAAAATGAAACTGCATCTTTTCCATCAAGCAATCTGTGGTCGTAGCTGAGAGCCAAATACATCATCGGACGGATCACAATCTCACCATCTATTGCAACAGGTCGATCTTGAATAGAATGCATTCCCAGTATTGCAGTTTGAGGAGCATTTAAAATTGGCGTAGATAATAAGGATCCAAAGACGCCACCATTAGAAATTGTAAATGTACCTCCCTGCATTTCAGAGATTGAAAGTTTTCCACTCCTGGCTTTATCTGAATAATCTAAAATAGATCTTTCAACATCAGTTATTTTTAGATTACCTGCATCCCTAATTACAGGAACTACTAAGCCCCTTTCAGTAGAGACAGCAACACCTACATCCTGATACCCATGATAAACAATATCAGTTCCATCAATGGAAGCATTTACTAATGGAAATTTCTTTAAAGCTTGAACTGATGCTAATACAAAGAAGCCCATGAAACCCAATTTGACTCCATGCTCCTCTTCAAAATTTTTACCATACTTAGCTCTCAAGTCTTTGATTCGTTTGAGATCAACCTCATTAAAAGTTGTTAGCATTGCGGTTTCTTGTTTAACGGTAAGCAATCTATTGGCAATAGTTGAACGCAGTCTGGACATTGGTACACGCTCTTCTATTCTTTCAGAGGAATTTGCTTGGGCTTGATTTGCTGAATGCTGCTCAATTTCCTGTTGAACAATCTCTTTGCTAGGCTGATCTAAATGATTAATTACATCGGCTTTGGTAACTCTTCCCCCTTTTCCGGAGCTCGCAATATCATCAGGATTGAGATCATATTCTTTTAATAATTTTTTAACCGCTGGCCCATTACGATCTGATGAATGTTCATTTTGATTTTCTATTTCCACTTCTTCTTTTGCTTCTTCAGTTACTGCAACCTCCTCTATTTCTTCAGTTTCCTCCAATGGTTCAACTTTAGTAGCTTCTAATTCCTCGCTAATTGATCCTTTTTCAAATTCTGCTATGAGCTCAGCACTTAAAACAGTTTCTCCTGCAGGTTTTAGAACTTTAGAGATTTTTCCATCAAATGGGGCAACAACTTCTAAAACTACTTTATCTGTTTCTATTTCAGCAATTACTTCATCTTGTTTTACCTGATCGCCCTCTTTCTTTACCCAGTTTGCAATAGTTCCATCTGCGACAGACTCTGGGAATGTTGGTGATTTGATTTCTGTAGACATAATTATTTCTCTAGAATAATAAAGCTTCTTTTACCAAAGCTTCTTGTTGTTGATTGTGTAATTTATTTAATCCTACTGCGGGTGCTGATGAGGCTTCTCGACTCACCAATGCTATTTCATTTTTTATATTCATCCTATCTAGCACTGCCTGCAACCTATGACGATGGTTATACCAAGCTCCTTGATTTGTTGGTTCTTCTTGGCACCAAACAAATTTGACAGCATTTTTATAAGTTTTAAGAATTTTTTCAAGAGTGTCATATGGAAATGGATATAGTTGCTCGATTCTTATTAGAGCAGCATTTTCAATGCCAAGTTCTTCTCTTTTTGACGATAGATCATAAAAAACTTTTCCTGAACACATAATTACTTTTTCAACCTTCTCTGGGTCTTCAAGACAGTCATCAATCACATACTGAAAAAAGCCATCGGTCAATTCATGAATTGAAGAAACTGCCTGTGGATTTCTTAATAGGCTCTTAGGTGATATGACAACAAGCGGTCTTCTCATCATGCGAATGGTTTGGAATCTTAGTAAGTGATATATCTGAGCTGGGGTGCTTGGGACACATACTTGAATATTTTCATATGCACATAATTGCAGAAATCTTTCTAATCTTGCGCTACTGTGTTCTGGTCCTTGACCCTCATACCCATGGGGAAGAAGCATAACCAGTCCAGATAACCTCTCCCATTTGTGCTCAGCAGAAACAATAAATTGATCAATAACAACCTGAGCTCCATTAACAAAATCTCCAAATTGAGCCTCCCATATAACTAATCCATATGGGCTTGTTGCAGAATAGCCATATTCAAAACCAAGAACAGCTTCCTCTGATAAAAGAGAATCATAGATATCAAGTGTTGTATTAGAGTTTTCTGCAATCTGAACCAAAGGCATATGTGCTTTGCCATCTTCTTGGTTAAAAACAGCTGCATGCCGATGAGAAAATGTTCCTCTTCTTATATCTTGGCCAGAAAATCTAATAGGATATCCTTGATCTAAAAGGGTTGCATAAGCCATGTTTTCAGCAAAACCCCAGTTTACAGGAATGCTTCCATCTGCCATTTCAAGCCTATCAGAAAAAATTTTCTGCACTTGTCTCTGTAAAACAAAATTCTCAGGTGGCGAGAATGCTTGATAGGCAAGATTTTTGAATTTTTCTCTATCGAATGAAGATTCAATTTTAACGTCCCCTTTTTGATCCATATATGGTGTCCAATCAAACCACATAGACTCATTCGGCTTAGTAGCAAGGTTGTGTACAACAGAATCTCCTTGTTCTATTGCTGATCTATATTTTTTTTCTGACTCATCGCATTCAGACTGAGTCACAACTTTTAAAGAGATGAGTTTATCTTGATAGGAACTCTTAACAGAGGCTTGATTTGCAATTTTTTGGTACATGATTGGTTGCGTTGAGGAGGGCTCATCTGCTTCATTGTGTCCTCTTCTTCTGTAGCAAAACATATCAATGACAATATCTTTTTTAAAGTTGTATCTGTATTCACAAGCCAATTTAGCAGCGAATACAACCATTTCAGGATCATCACCATTTACATGTAGAACTGGAGCTTCGATCATCTTAGCCACGTCAGTTGCATATTGAGTCGAGCGAGAATCCTCCTCATTTGATGTAGTAAAGCCTATTTGATTATTAACTATTACGTGAATTGTTCCCCCCACACCATAGCCTCTAGTTTGAGACATCTGCAGTGTTTCCATTACAACTCCTTGCCCGGAAAAAGATGCATCCCCATGAATTAAGATCGGAATTACAAGTTCTTTATTTTTGTCCTTCAGTCTATCTTGTCTTCCTCTTACGGAACCAAGGACAACTGGATCAACAATTTCGAGGTGAGATGGATTGTTGGCTAATGAAACATGCACCTCTCCATTGGGAGTTAAAATATTGGTTGATGAGCCAAGATGATACTTAACGTCTCCTGTACTAGCACCTTCTAACTCATAATCCTCTTCAAATTCAGTAAATAGTTCTTTTGGAGACTTCCCCAAAACGTTTACCAAAAGATTTAATCTTCCTCTATGTGCCATTCCAAAACAAATCTGCTCTGCACCAAAGACACCACAATTTTGAATCAGGCTGTCAACCAATGGAATTAGTGATTCAGCTCCATCAATTCCAAATCTTTTCATACCTGGATACCTTGATGCCAGGAATTTTGCAAGGCCCTCTGCTGAACTCAAACGTTTTAATATATATTTTTGCTCTGCTGGATTAAATTCTAAATTTCCTAAGTTTGGCTCAAGCCTTTTTTGAAACCACTTTCTTTCATTTAATGACGAAATATAGTTATATTCGACCCCTAAAGTGCCGCAATATATTTTTTCTAATGCTTGGATAATTTCAGACAATTTAGCTGACTTTTTACCTATGTCTAATGAATCTAGTTCAAATTCATCAGATAAATCCGTGGACTCTAAATCATGAAATCCAATATCCAAGTCCTCACAATTTCGAGAAAGCTTTAAGCCTAGCGGATCTAGGTTTGCATTTAAATGCCCTCTGCTTCTATATGCTTGAATTAATTGAGAAACCTTAGTTTGTTTATAGCTAGGTTGAATTTTTTGAGCTGCAGAATCTGAGGACGTATTAACCTCCTCCTCTCTGAATCTATTGATTATTTCTTGGTGAGAAACTTCTTTCTGCGAATCGTTTACATTGGGCAAAGAATCAAAGTAAATTTTCCAGTCTTGCGGGATGGATGAGCTATCTTTTAGGTAAGATTCGTATAAGGATTCAAGATATGCGCTTTGAGCACCAGCTGTATGAGAGGTGGCCCAAAATCTCTCCATATTATTCATTTTTTCTTAACCAACTTTATCTGAGGTAATAATATTTTTTTTATTTTTATTAGAAAGGAGCATTGATTTAATTTCACCGATCGCCTCATTCGGGTTAAGACCCTTTGGGCATACGCTGACACAATTCATAATTCCGTGGCACCTATAAACACTGAATGGGTCAGACAAACTTTGAAGTCTTTCTGCAGTTTTTGTGTCCCTAGAGTCAGCTATGAACCTGTAAGCCTGAAGAAGAGCAGCCGGGCCTACAAACTTATCAGGATTCCACCAGAATGATGGGCAACTTGTTGAACAGCATGCGCATAAAATGCACTCATATAAACCATCCAATTTATCTCTATCTTCTGGAGATTGGAGTCTTTCCCCAATGTCAACGGGAGTATCATTTTGAAGGAAAGGCTTAATCTTTTCATATTGAGCATAGAATTCAGTCATATCTACTACCAGATCCCTTACAACTGGAAGTCCAGGCAATGGCCTAAGGTCTAATTTATTTTTTTTAATCACAGAAGATAAAGGAGTAATACATGCCAAACCATTTTTTCCATTTATGTTCATACCATCAGAGCCACAAACTCCCTCCCTGCATGATCTTCTGTATGAAATAGTGGGGTCTTTTGTTTTTAACTGATTTAAAAGCTCTAAAACCATGATATCTCTTTTAGGTTTCTCAAACTCAAAGGTCTGCATGTAAGGAAACTGATCAGTTTCTGGGTTATATCTATAAATGTTAATACTTATCATTGGTTTGGATATCTAGTAAGTTCTAATTTTTGGAGGGAATGCTTCGACTTGATGAGGCTCAAAGTTTACGTGTCTTTTCCCTAAAACCTTCGTGGTTGGATCATATAATGAATGACAGAGCCAATTTTCATCATCTCTGTCAGGAAAATCTTCTCTAGCATGAGCTCCCCTGCTTTCAGTTCTTTGAAGAGATGAAATAGCTGTTGCTTCAGCGACCTCAAATAAATTCTGAAGTTCAATTGCTTCAACTCTATTGGTGTTAAAGGCAGAACTTTTATCTTCAACATATAAATTATTAATTTTTTCTCTAATATCAGAAAGTGCAGCAACACCTTTTTCCATGTAATCTCCTCTTCTAAATACTCCAAAATAATTTTGCATGACTTCTTGAAGTTCTTTCTTCACAGATGATACTTCATGTCCAGAGGTTGATTCATTTAACTTATTCAAGCCATCAAGAGCTTTATCAATATCATCTTTATTAGCATCAGCAACCCCACCACCTGATTTTAATGCTTCATTGATATGAATTCCGGCGGCTCTTCCAAAGACAACTAAATCTAAAAGTGAATTCCCACCGAGTCTGTTTGCACCATGAACAGAAACACATGCTGCTTCACCTACGGAAAATAGACCAGGAATATAATTATTATCACTACCAATGTTAAATGCTTGACCATGGATATTTGTAGGTGTGCCGCCCATCATATAGTGGCATGTAGGAACTACTGGAATAGGCTCATATATTGGGTCTACTGCAGCAAATGTTCTAGAAAGCTCACAAATACCAGGAAGTTTCGCGTTTAATACGTCTGCCCCCAAATGATCAAGTTTTAGATATACATGATCTTTATCATCACCGCATCCTCTGCCCTCTAAGATTTCTAGAACCATTGAACGTGCCACAACATCTCTTCCAGCAAGATCTTTAGCATTAGGTGCATATCTCTCCATGAATCTTTCGCCATCTTTATTTATGAGGTAACCACCTTCTCCTCGGCACCCCTCAGTAACAAGAGAGCCCGCTCCATATATTCCGGTTGGATGAAATTGCCACATCTCCATATCTTGTGCTGGAATACCTGCTCTTAAAGCCATTCCAAGACCATCTCCTGTATTTATAAGAGCATTTGTTGTGGAGGAATAAATTCTTCCTGCTCCACCTGTAGCTAATACTGTTGCTTGTGCTTTGAGATAGGCAACCTCGCCAGATTCAATGGAAAATGCAACTACTCCAGTTACTTCTTTAAATTGATTTAGAACTAAGTCCACTGCAAACCATTCATTAAGAAAATTAGAACCCTCTTTAACATTATTTTGATAAAGAGTATGAAGCAAAGCATGTCCTGTTCTATCTGCAGCAGCGCAAGTTCTTGCCGCTTGTCCGCCCTTTCCAAAATCCTTAGACTGACCGCCAAAAGGTCTTTGATAAATTCTCCCATTCTCTGTTCTAGAAAATGGAAGGCCCATATGCTCAAGCTCAAATACAGCTTTTGGGCCCTCTGAACACATATACTCAATCGCGTCTTGATCTCCAATATAATCAGAGCCTTTAACAGTGTCATACATATGCCAGCGCCAATCATCTTGAGGATCTGCGCTGGCAATAGCACAGGTAATTCCTCCTTGGGCTGAAACAGTATGAGATCTTGTTGGAAAAACTTTTGATACAACAGCTGTCTTCAATCCAGATTTTGCTAACTCTAATGAGGTTCTCATTCCTGATCCACCACCGCCAATAACCAGAACATCAAACTCTAGAGTTTTTATATTAGATGAATTTAAAGTACTCAAAATTTAGCTCCAGATAATAAATAAAATAAAAAAAACAATTAAAAAACCCCAAATAGTGAATAAGAAAGTATAAGCACCCCTGATGAGACCGGCATATTGAGACAAACGATTATTAAGAAAACCAAGTGTTCTTTGAGTAAAGTAATCAGTGCCTATCGTCCATAAACCAATGAATGCATGCAATGGAATTATTAAAGCAACTGCACTGGTAAAAATAAGAAATTTCTGTTGATTTGTAAACTGAACCCAAGTACTAAATTCGAAGGGTTGATTAAAAATGAAAAAGGTAATTAGCCAAATAACATAGGCCAATAAAAATACAGCTGAAAAACGCTGAGCAAAGAATAAAGTAGAACCTATCATAGGTAAAACATCCAAATGACAAACAATGTCAACAAAAACCATAATATAAAAACTATATAGGATGAAACTCTTGAGGCACTTAATGATTCACCAATATGTAAATCCTGAAGCAAATGACGAACACCAGTTAATATGTGATATGCAAAAACTAGAAAACTAAAAGAGACAAATGTTGAAAAAAATATTGAGTTATTAAAAGCTTGTTGGATGAACATGAAGTCATTGTAACTTTTTGTTGTAAAATAGAGAAGGAATAGAAAGAGAGGAAGAGAGATAAAAAATATATATATTCCAGCCAATCGGTGGGTTATTGAAGAAATCGCAGAAATAGGAAGCCTAATCTGAAATAAATTCATATAAACTGGCCTAACTTTGTTGTGGTTAATAGACATATGTTCCCTTCTTATATCTAACTATATTAATTGTACCAATTAAAATAAATATATTCTTAGTTAAATATGTAGTGCTATTTAAGTTTATGTAATTTTTAAAGTCAATAATTAAAAAAATGTATATAAAATAGTACATACAGACATTATTCATTGTAGTTATACTACAATATAAGAAAATTATTTAACTTTTTTTTGTATGCTTGATAAGACGCTTTTTCTTTTTTATTTGTCTTGTAGATAATTTATTTTTTTTGCCCTCGTAGGGGTTATCCCCCTTTTTAAAACTAATACTTAATTCAATACTTTTAAGGTCAAGTTCATGCCTAAATGAATTGATTAGGTAACGTTTATAATTTGCAGGTATTTTGGATGAAAAATTAGAATGAATTATTAATTTTGTAGGATGGATACCTCCAAAATGAACATATCTCATCTTGATTTGTCTACCAGCAATACTTGGAGTATTTGTCAGACTAGTAAACTTTGAAAGCAGTTTATTCAATTTACCAGTTGTAAACTTTGTTTGTGCTAATTTGTTAACTCTTGCCAAAGCATTAAAAAGTTTTTTAAATCCACGTTTGTGTAATGCGGAAATCTCTACTATAACCAAGTCATTTAATGCTGAATTTTGAAATTTCTTCGTTTCACTTAGCTGGATTATCGACTTAGCTGATAATTCATCTACTTTGTTGAGAGCAACTACAACTGGTTTCCCGTAACCCCTTATCAAATTTAAAATTCTAAGATCTTGATCAACAACTCCATCAGTTGCATCTATCAACAGTAATACAATGTCAGATTCATCGACAGAGTGCATAGCTCTAACATAAGAAAAATATTCAACAGCATGACTCTGTTTATACCTTTTTCTTATTCCAGCAGTATCAATAAAAACAAAATTTTCTTTATCGAAAATAAATGGCACATGAATGGAATCAATGGTTGTTCCCGGAATTTCTGAAACAATTAAACGATCTTGTTTAGTAAATTGATTAATAAAGGTAGATTTACCTGCATTAGGTCTTCCAATCACAGCTATTTTTGTTCCTAAATCCTCATTGGTATTGGTTATTAAATGATCCTCATTAAACTGTTCTGATATATATGATTGCAATTCTTTAATGCCTTTTGAATGCTCTGCACTCACTTCAAGTATTTCTCCAGAACCCCGTTTTAAGAGATCATCTTTAAGGTTAGATCTTTTCTTGATATCAATTTTATTTAAAACAATAAAAAAATTTTTATTCATTTTTCGAATTATTTCGAATAAATTAATATCATCAGAAGTTAATTCTTCTGAGGCATCAAAGAGTAACAAGATTAAATTTGAATCCTCAGCAGCTAATAAAGCTTGTTGAGTGATTGCTTCGCTAAAATCTGTAATCTCAGAACCGACTCCTCCAGTATCAATAAATAGATATTGTTGATTTTTTATTGATACATATCCAAAATTTCTGTCTTTCGTAAGACCAGAGAAATCAGAGACTATTGCATTCCTACTTTTTGTAAGTTTATTAAATAAGGAAGACTTACCTACATTAGGTCGGCCAAGAATTGCGATAGAATTTAACATTTTTTAAGGACATCTTAGAGCTTAATTGCAACTATATTAGAATCCTGATCAACGACATACGCAAGATCTCTAAAAGTAACAATGCTCATTATTGGTTTTCCTGTTACTTTTTTTCTTCCAACAGTAATGCCAGTCAATGGATTTATTACATGAACATAGCCTTCTAAATCTCCAACTAACAGTAAATTTTTATAAACAGCCCCATTAGATAAATCTCTTCTAAGATATTCCTCTGAAGTCCATGATTTCGATAAATTGTTAAGTGAAAAAGAAATAATTGAGCTATCATCTTGGATCACCATAATCATGTTATTGACAGCAATTGGTGAATAAAAAGAAGAGGCATCTTCATTCCACACTGGTCTTTTTTGAGCAATATCAAACGCAGTGAGATTTCCTTGGTAGTTTGTCGCAAAAATTAATTGCTTTGCTAAAATTGGAGCAGAATCTGCATCTATAAGATTTTCAAGTTCTGAGGACCCCTCCAAAAAAGATATGGGAGCATCCCATAAAAAAAAGCCAGTATCTAATTGAAATGCTGCCAATCGACCGTTATCAAATGTAGAGAAAACAATACCATCTTCTATAATCGGCTCGCCAGTCCCCCTAACTGTTAATGCTGGTAATTGAGATCTAAATGACCAATTTTTTTCACCTGAAGAAGAGTCCAAGGCAACAAGCTCGCCTACTGAGTTCTTTGCAATCACATGAGAGGCACTGATCACTGCGTTAGAAAGGATTTCACCACCAATATTTTTTTCCCAAAGAATTTCTTGTCTCTCAGAGTCAATTGCTATTACAAAACCATCTATGTCTGATACAACTAGTTTCCCAAAACCTGAAGCTACACCTGATGACAATTCTCGATCGAGATTTATCTGCCAATTAATTTTTCCAGATACAGCATTTGCTGAATGAACATTACCCTCTGGATCTGCAATTAGCATGCTACCTGAGTAAAATGATGGTTTAAAAGAGCCTAAGCTATTTTCGCCTTTAAAAGATTTCTTCCACTCTACTGAGATTGAGTATTCATCTTTGATAGATTCTAAAGAAACAGGTTCAATTAGATCTTCCTCAGAATCATCTGACCAAAAAGCTAATGTTGAACAAGAGGATATTAGCAGTAAAAAAATGCTTAGGAATATATTTTTTTTCATGAAATTTAGTTATTAACTCTATTTATCTTCATTTTTATCAGTGACTTTTGAGACTCATTTTGAGTATTTTCAAGAGCCAGGGAATATTGATCTAATGCTAAGTCATTTTTTTGCAGTCCCAATAAAGCATCCCCTTTGATCTCATAAACAAGAGAGTGCTCAGAATTTGAATTAAATGATTCAAGGGTTTTCAAAACATCTGTGTAATTTTTTTTGCTTAATTCAATTCGTGCAATATTAATCTTTGCAATTGAGCTAAGCATCTCATTTCCAAATATGCCAGATGAGGCATCTAATAATTCCAAAAAATCTAT
Organism: SAR86 cluster bacterium; assembly: GCA_003331545.1. Lineage (GTDB taxonomy): Bacteria > Pseudomonadota > Gammaproteobacteria > Magnimaribacterales > D2472 > D2472. The sequence continues at coordinate 29,083 of QOPC01000004.1, read as the reverse complement.
TAAAGCTGAATCAAGATCGCCTTCTCTGGCAAGAGAAGAAGCTTTGATCATTGTTGCAAGTTGTGCATATCCAGTATTAGAGTATTTAGTTTGCAAGCTATTGTAATAATCTTGTCCATCTTTTGAATCATTGCTAAAAGTTGAAAACCAGGCATCATAAATTTCTGCTGCTTTTTCGTTTTGAGAATTATTATATGAATTTAAACTTATTGAAGTAATAAAAAATACTGATATGACAGAGAGGACAATTAGAAGTATATTTTTATTATCTTTAAAAAAATTTACCAATGCTGCAAATCTTTCTTCGTCTGAACTATATTCTGCCATTATGTCTCCTAGAGATTTATGTATTTATCTGTAATTTCCTGAAGGCTGAGGAGCTCTTGATCCCCATCCTCAGAAAGGTCTTTCCAGATTACTTGTTCATTTTTTAGCTCAGTATCACCTATTATGATTACAAAATTGCAATTATTCTTATTTGCTTTTCTGAGTTGAGATTTTAAGCTTCCATTACTGAGAAATGTTTGAAGAATAATTTTATTATTAGCTACCCTTAAATCTTGAGCTATTTTAGAGGTTTTTTGAGGAATCTGCTCTCCTGTAACAATGAACCCAACTTTTGGTGGCTGTTTTATATTTTGAGTATTGAAAAGTTCTAAGATTCTCTCAACGCCAATTGCAAAACCAATTGCATGCATTTGTTTGCCCCCAAGTTGCTGAGATAGATTGTCATATCTACCCCCACCAAGAAAAGCATCTTGAGCTCCAAGATCTTCTGAGACAGCCTCAAAAACAATTCCAGAATAATAGTCCAATCCCCTTACTAACGAGTGATCTATTTGAATATTGCATTGATCCTTAAATGCATCGATAAGATTTTGTAAAAATTTATTTGAACTTTCGGAAATAAAATCCTGAAATTTAGGACCGCCTTCAAGCAATATCTGCGTAGATTGCTCTTTAGAGTCCAAGATTCTCATAGGATTAGAATTTAATCTCGATTGATCTTTTTCATGCAGATCATCAATATGTGGCTTAAGAAAGCTTACAAGCGCTTTACTAAAACTTTCTTTAGCTTGCTCATCTCCAAGATGATTTACCTTCAATGTAAAGTCTTTGATGCCAATTGATTGATTGATATGTATAACCATTGAAATTAACTCATATTCAGAAATTCCCTCTTCAAATCCAAGATATTCAACTCCAATCTGATGAAACTGCCTCAATCTCCCTTTTTGGGGTCTTTCATATCGAAACATTGGCCCTTGGTACCAAAGTTTATGTGTTTCTTGTTCTTGTTTTTTTTGAATGATTGCTCTAATTACACCGGCTGTTCCCTCAGGTCTTAGACAAATACTTTCTTCATTGCGATCTAAGAATGAATATAGTTCTTTATTCACAATATCAGATGCGCCACCCACTGATCTTAAAAATAGCTCGGTGGACTCCAGGAATGGCACTCGAATTTGATGGGTATTAAAAGAATTGAAGACCTTTGCAAGCTTGGATTCAAATAAATGCCATCTTTCTAAATCTTCAGGAAAAAGATCAGGCATGCCTCTTAATGATTGAATCTTCACTTTCTAACCTTTTGCAATAATATTGGATGTATTTCTTTTTTCCAGCTGCTCTTTTACCTGCTCCTCTATTGTATCAATAAGTTTCTCATTAGAAACTTTTTTTGAAGGCAAGCCATCTACATAGAGCAAGTTGCTTGGACCACCTGTCAAGCCAACATCTGCTGCCTTAGATTCTCCAGGACCATTTACATAACAGCCAATTATAGCCACTTCTAAATCTTCCGATATTCCCTCAAATCTTGTTTCAAGTTCGTTCACTACCTCTATAACATTAAAGTTTTGCCTAGAACAACTAGGGCATGCGACTATTCTAATACCTCTACTTCTTAAATTAAGACTTTTTAAAATATCCCATCCAATTTTAATTTCATCAACCGGATCAGAAGCTAGAGAAACTCTGATAGTATCTCCAATACCCTCAGAAAGCAGCATACCCAACCCAATAGATGATTTTACGGAACCTGCTCTGAAGCTTCCTGATTCAGTGATTCCTAGATGCAAGGGTTGATCAAGCAATTTAGAAAACTTTCTATAACTTTCAACTGTCATTTGAATGTTTGAAGCTTTAAGACTTAATTTGAAATTGGTAAAGTTGTGCCTATCTAATATCTCCACATGTCGCAATGCCGATTCAACTAAAGCGTCAGCATTAGGTTCTGTATATTTCTTTTGTAAGTCTTTTTCTAAAGAGCCAGCATTAACGCCAATTCTTATGGGAATATTATTATCATTTGCAGCATGAATAATTTCCTTTACTTTATTTGCCTTGCCTATATTTCCAGGATTAATTCTAAGACAATCAGCAGAATCAGCTACAAGTAAAGCAATTTTATAGTCAAAATGAATGTCTGCAACAAGGGGCAAAGAAACTGAATTCTTAATTTTCTTAAATGCCTTTGCACAATCTTTATCAGGAACTGACACCCTTACAATGTCAGCGCCAGCTGCCTGTAAATCCTCTATTTGGCCAATAGTTGCCTGAACATCAGCAGTATTGGTATTAGTCATAGATTGAATTGAGATAGGAAAATCCCCGCCAACACCAACATCACCAACAAAAATAGGATTTGTTTTTTTTCTTTCTATCCAAGAATTATTCATGATGTAGGATCAGTTCTATCAACATTAGCACTAACCTCTGCGGAATCAAGCTTATCTTGATTTAAAAAGCTATCAATCTCAGTATGCAGCCCATCAATTTCAGGATGGGTTATCATGCTAGCGTCTATATTATCATCAGATAAGATATTAACTTCTATCTCTTGAATTTTCATTGGATTGCTCTCTGAAACATTATCCTTAGAAGTAAATAAAAAAATAACTGCTATAAAAGTTAGTACAAATAGAATTGAGCTAAATATCTTGTTTTTTTCTAAGAATGGTTCGAAGATTTCCTCGGGTAGATCCTCTCTATTAGCCTGGGCTACAACTTCAGAACTATAGATATCAAAAAATTTTACTTCTAGACCAAGAAACTTTGCATATTTTTCAAAATATTGAAGCGCATAAGTTCTTGCAGGAAAAATTGAGTAGTCACCAGATTCTATAGCTTTGATATACTCGATATTAATCAGCGCTCTTTCTGCAACCTCAATTTCACTAAGGGACCTTTGGATTCGCTGATCTCTAAAAATCTTTCCAATCTTTCCTGTGTGTGCAGACTTAAGATTCATAAGGTATTTATTAAATTAATTGAATTTTTATTATTTTTGCCTTTCACACTTTTTTTAAGGTTTCCTACGAGCTGTCCACATGCGCCATCAATTGCGTCTCCTCTTGTGATTCTAAGAGTAGTAATGAAGCCTTTTTTCACTAGAAAATTTTTAAAATCTTTTATAGTGTCTTCTTTAGAACGCATGTAATCACAACCCTCAAAAGGATTAAATGGAATGAGATTAATCTTGCAAGGCAATCCTTTTAAAATTTTCACTAAATCTTTAGCATGCTCTATAGAATCATTTATCCCATCTATTAATATGTATTCAATGGTAATTGTTTTGCGTTTGCTTTGATTGTTTAAATACTGCTTACAAGCATCCAGTAAATCATTTAATGGATATTTTTTATTTATCGGAACAATCTCATCTCTAAGAATATTATTGGCTGCATGCAAAGATATTGCCAATGAAACGTCTGTTCTTTCAGCAAGTTTATTAATCTCTGGAACAATTCCTGAGGTGCTTAAGGTAATTCTCCTTTTGGACAAGCCATAAGCATTTTGATGCAGCATGAGGCTAATAGATGAAAGCACATTTTCAACATTTAAAAGTGGCTCGCCCATGCCCATAAATACAACATTGGAGATCAAAGGACTTGAAGAATCATAGAAATTAGCCAGCCATAACTGACCAATAATTTCAGCATCTGATAAATTTTTTTCAAAGCCCTGTGCCCCAGTAGCACAAAAAGTACATTGCAGTGCACATCCTGCTTGAGAAGATATACACAAAGTCATCCTCTTTTTCTCTGGTATCTTTACCATCTCGATCATTGAGCCCGACTCTAGCTTAATTAAATACTTTTTTGTTCCCTCGGGTGACACATGACACTCTTCAACAGAAGGTGGCTTAACTTCAGCAATGACAGATAGGTTATTTCTTAATTCAAGACTAAAATCAGTCATCAACATGAAATCAATGACTCCCCTTTGGTGGATCCATTTTAGAAGTTGAGAGGCTCTAAAGCGAGGTTGATCTATCGAATCAAAAAATTCAACCAGTCGCTCGTGGGTAAATCCAAGCAGGTTAATTTTTTCTTTTTGCACTCAGTTAAAAGATTTCATTATCATCAAAAAAATAAGCAATTTCTCTGGTCGCGCTTTCAGCTGAATCTGATCCATGAACCGCATTAGCATCAATTGTTTCGGCAAAGTCTGCTCTGATGGTTCCTGGATCTGCATCATTTGGATTAGTGGCTCCCATTAGCTCTCTATTTTTTGAGACAGCATTATCTCCCTCAAGAACTTGGACAAAAACTGGAGCAGAGGTCATGTATTCCACAAGATTAGGGAAGAAAGGTTTCCCATCATGCTCAGCGTAAAAGCCAGCGGCTTTTTCTTTATCCATGTGTATTAATTTTCCTGCAATAATCTTAAGGCCACTTTCCTCAAATCTATCTATTATTTTTCCAATAATATTTTTTGAAGTAGCATCAGGCTTAATGATTGAAAGTGTTCTTTGTATTGTCATATGATTACTCCAGAATTTGCGACATTATAGGGGAGTTATCCTAATTCATCCATCCATGACATCTGAATTGCTTCTAGTATTTTTTCGTTTGATCCATTTGGATCATCATCAAAATTTTCTAAACTGCATATCTTTTGATGCAAATCAGGAAAACTAATCCATTTAGGATCTACTTCAGGAAAAGTCTCAGCAAGATCTATTGCTATTTCAAGTATGTCAGACCATGTATTTTTCATTAGTGGTCCTCAGAAACTTGATTGATAGTATATTTTGGTAACTCAACAGTAAAATCTCCCTCATCTGGAACTGTTTGACAGCTTAATCGGGAGTTTGATTCTAGACCCCAAGCTTTATCAAGCATATCTTCCTCTGTCTCTGAAGCATCCTCTAAGCTATCGAATCCTTCCCTTACAATAACATGACATGTAGTACACGCACATGACATTTCACATGCATGCTCTATCTTGATACCATTTCTTAAGGCAGCTTCACAAATTGATTCATCTTTTTTTGTTTCGAACTCAGCCCCATCAGGACATAACTCAAAATGAGGTAACATTTTGATTTTTGCCATGCTAAATAGTGAAGCTTTCGCCACAACCACAAACTGCTTTAGCATTTGGATTATGAAACTTGATGCCTTGATTAAAGCCATCTTCAGAATAATCTACCAGACTACCTCTCAAATAATCTAGGCTATCTTGGTCAACATAGATTTTAATGTTGCCTTCATCAAAAATGAAATCAGTTGCATTAGTTAATTTGGCATCAACAAACTCAAAAAAATATTCGAAACCGGAGCATCCAGCTTTTCTAACTCCTATTCTAATGCCATCACCTTCACCATTATTGCTCAGGCTGGTACTAAAATGTGAAATGGCTCTATCAGAAAATCTTAGCTCTTTTGAGGAAAACTTTTCCATTTGTTTTACTGTTTCTGCTCGTAATCCTCAATCGCTTGTCGGATAGAATCTTCTGCAAGAACAGAGCAATGAATTTTGATAGGAGGCAGTTCCAGTGCCTCGACAATGTCTATATTTTTAATTTCCTTGGCTTCCTCAAGAGTTTTACCAATCAACATCTCAACTAATTCGCTAGATGAGGCTATTGCAGACCCACAACCATAGGTCTTAAATTTAACATCTTTGATCACATGAGTGTTTCCCTGGCTTTCACATTTAATTTGAAGCTTCATAACATCACCACACGCTGGTGCACCGACCATTCCTGTTCCAACATTTATTTCTTTGGGATCAAATCTCCCAACATTAAACTTTGCTGGTTCGTTGATAGTATTTTCAAATTTATCAACTACTTTTTTACTATATGCCATAAATACCTCCCAATATTTAGTGCGTTTGCCAATCTACAGTATCCAAATCAATTCCATCCAGATACATTTCCCAGAGAGGTGATAACTCTCTGAGCCTTTCAACTGCGTGGTTTATTAACGAAACGGTATAATCAACCTCTTGATCGGTTGTGAATCTTCCAAAAGAAAAACGAATGGAACTTGAGGCTAGTTCATCCTTCCTTCCAAGAGCTCTGAGAACATAAGATGGCTCTAAGCTTGCAGATGTACAGGCAGATCCTGACGATACTGCTATATCTTTTAAAGCCATAATCAAAGATTCGCCTTCCACATATGCAAAGCTAATGTTCAAAATATTGCTCACTTTGTTATCAGGATCTCCATTAACGTAGACTTCTTCAATATTTGATACCGATTCAAAAAACCTTTTATGCAAAGCTTCAACTCTTTTTGTATCGGCATCCATTTCTTCTTTAGCAATTCTAAAGGCTTCTCCCATCCCAACAATCTGATGTGTAGCTAATGTTCCAGACCGCATGCCTCGCTCGTGACCGCCTCCATGTATCTGTGCTTCAATTCTTACTCTAGGCTTTCTTCGAACAAATAATGCTCCTATTCCCTTAGGCCCGTATGTTTTATGTGCTGAAAATGACATCAAGTCGACTGGAAGAGAAGTTAAATCAATAGCAACTTTTCCGGTACTTTGGGCAGCATCTACATGAAAAAATATTCCTTTTTCACGAGCAAGTGTTCCAATGCTATCTAAATCATTAATTGTGCCCAATTCATTATTGATATGCATAATTGAAATTAAAATTGTATCTTCTCTTATTGCGTTCGAGATAGCCTCAGCGGTTATTAAACCTCCCTCATTAGGCTCAAGGTAAGTTACCTCAAAACCATCTCTTTCAAGTTGTCTGCAAGGATCCAGCACTGCCTTGTGTTCTATTTTAGATGTAATGATGTGCTTTCCATTTTTTTGATAAAAATTAGCAATACCCTTGATTGCAAGATTATCTGCCTCAGTCGCACCTGAGGTCCAAACTATTTCTCTTGGATCACAATTAACTAAGTTAGCCACATGGGACCTAGCTTCCTCGACAGCTTCCTCAGCCTGCCATCCGAATTTATGAGAACGAGAAGCAGGATTTCCAAAATTTCCATCAAGAGTCAAATGATCAGAAATTTTTTTTGCAACTCTAGGATCAACGGGAGTTGTAGATGCATAATCCATGTAAATTGGTAATTTTATATTGCTACTCATGATTGTATTTCCTTAAGAAGTATATGGGGTCTCTTAGGCTTTTCTACAAGATCTAATATAGATATATCACTTAAAAAATTATCGACAACATTATTTAAATCATCCCATAATTTATGGGAATTGCATTTTTGTCCCGCACGACATGATGAAGTTCCAGCACAATTGGTTGCATCTAAGTTCTCTTCAACAGCGTTCATGATAGTTTTAATGCTTATTTTTTGAGGATGTTCGGCATATATATACCCTCCGTTTCTTCCTCGAACACTCTTTACAATACCTGCAATCCTTAGTTTTCTAAATAATTGCTCAAGATAAGTTAGATCTATGCCTTGCCTTGCAGCTATCTCAGTTAATGCAACCGGGGTGTTGTCATCTGAAAGGAATTCTAGATCAGCTAGAGCATTAACTGCATAGCGACTCTTTGTTGTGAAGTTCATGCAGGTATTATCAATACCTGACTAAATTAGTCAAGTTTTATCTGCATTCCAAGTCTTTCCCCTACCTCGCCATAGGTTTCTATTACGTTTCCTAAATCTTGACGGAATCTATCTTTATCCATTTTTGTTAATGTATCTTTATCCCACAGACGGCATCCATCTGGGGTAAATTCATCAGCAAGAAGCATTTTTCCCTGGAATTTTCCAAACTCTAATTTGTAATCCACTAGTATCAGGTTAGCCTCCATGAAAAATCCTACTAAAATATCATTAATTTTTAGAGTTAATTCTCTCATTGCGTCAGCATCTTCTTGAGATGCCCAGCCAAATGATTCAATATGGTGATCATTTATGAGAGGATCTCCTAAATCATCATCTTTCAAAAAAAACTCGAATAACGGTGGATCAAGTATCAATCCGTCTTCAATGCCTAGACGTTTGCAAAGTGAGCCTGTTGCCCTATTTCTAACTACACATTCAATTGGAAACATTTCAAGCTTGTACACCAAAGATTCCTGATTAGAAAGAAGCTTGATAAAGTGGGTTTCTATACCTTCAGATGCTAAAAACTCCATAACAAATGCATTAAATTGATTATTTACTTTTCCTTTGTTATCTAAAGCTTCCATTTTTTTACCATCAAAAGCAGACGTATCATCCCTGAATTCCATAATTAATTGATCGGGTTCATTGGTGGTATACAAAGATTTGGCTTTTCCAGTAGTAATTTGAGATATTTTTTCCATTTTTTTAGCTTAACAGTTCATTAATTTTAGATAAAAGGTCTTCAGCTGCCTCCTCTTCTCCATCCAGTGATTCAACAAGAATATTTGTTTTGTCATTTTTTGATTCAAGTAATATTTTAAATTCTGCAGCTTCTCCAAGCAATAGTGAGTCGTTACCCTTATCATCATTATTAAAATTTAAAAAAGAGAACCAGCCACTACTTTCAGATTCTACTGAATAACTAACAAGGAATATTCCACTATCTCTGTCAATGTCATTTGAAGTTATATTTCCAGCTTTTAGTGCTCTTGTAACTGCTGACCAAGCCCTATCAAAACCCAAATTTAGTTCAATAATAGTTTGATCATTAATATTAAAAATCTTAGCTTTTTTTCTATCGTTTAAATTCTGTGCAGCCAGTGATGTTCCTGAAAATGAAGCTGCAGAGCTAGCAAAAAATTCAACTATTTTTTCAAGTTCATCTTGAATAAATTGTACATCTTGATCCATTGATACTTCCTCATCATTTGAATACTGGGAAAGAAAAATTTCTGTTGAGGCTTCTTTAATGCCATGCTCAATTGTGATTTTAAAATTTATTAAATCTGAAAACTTTATCAGCATAATTCCAGCATCAGGATCTGATTCTATAATGGACATTGAAGATGTTTCAAAATAATTTTTAGCAATTGGCCATGAAGTAGAGGGTAAAGTTTCTATATAGACCCACATTAGTTCTCCAAGTCGCCTCAGCTGAACTTCATTAGATCCCCCTGATGAGAATATTTGTCTTGGAGCAGGAATATCTTGAACACTTACAGCATTAATATCTTGATTGATTGGAGGATAATGGTCATCTTTATTAATTAACACATCAGGCGACGACAATTTTAGATCAGGGGACAGTCTTTCTTCAAAAAAGTCGTCTTTTTTCTCTGGAAATAGTCCCTCAGGTCCAGTTATGTAAGAGCACGAGGCAGAGAAAAACAGAGTAAAGAAGAATAAATAGTTTTTATAACATTTCATATTAATTTTAATTTTAACATCTCATTTCTGGTCTTCTCATGAAAATTTTCATCAAAAGGTACCAAAGGAAGTCTAATCCCAGATTGAATTTTTCCCATTTCGGATAGCATCCACTTAACAGGTATTGGATTTGATTCAATAAACAAAAATTCATAAAGATCCTTGAAAATTAAATTTAATTCTTCTGCATCTTTAAACTGCTTAGCTAAATTTAGAGAACAAATTTTTGAAATCTGGCTAGGAATGATATTTGCAGCAACTGAAATAACCCCATCTATACCATTTGCCATAAAAAAATTGAAGGTAGGGTCATCGCCTGATAGAACAGAAAAGTATTTTTTGTCAATTATGCTTTCAGCTATTTTCATAAGGTCGGTCATTCTATTTGTATCATCCAAAGCTTCCTTGATTCCAATGATATTTTGGTGCTCGGAGAGCCTCGACACAGTCTCTGGCCTTAAATCACATGCTGTTCGAGATGGTACATTGTAGAGAATTTGAGGAATGTCTACAGAATCTGCAATTTTAACAAAATGTTGATATAAACCTTCTTGATTAGGTTTATTGTAATAAGGTGTGACGATGAGTGCATAATCTGCTCCCAGCTTAGATGCAGTATGTGTTAATTCGATAGCCTCTAGGGTGGAGTTGGCTCCAGTACCCGCGATAACTGGAATTCTGCCGTTTGCAAAATTTATAGTTTTTTCAATAATTTCTAGATGTTCTTTTACATTTACTGTTGCTGATTCTCCAGTCGTTCCGACAGAAACAATTCCACTTGTTCCAGAGTCAATGTGCCATTCAACCAATTGCTCTAAAGCATGAAAATCTACACTGCCATCGATAGACATTGGGGTCACAAGAGCGACTAAACTTCCTTGTAAAGGTTGCATCATTTATGTTTTCAGTAAAAAATGAAACTATACACTTTTTTTTGGAGAAATGATGGCTAAAAATTTAGTAGGAAAGCAATGCCCAAAGTTTAATGCTGATGCAACCAGCGAACAAACTATATCTAATGAATCTTTTAATAATAAAAATGTTGTTATATATTTTTACCCCAAAGATTCAACACCTGGATGTACCACTGAGGGCCAGGAATTCAGAGATAATTATAAAAAGTTCAAAAAGTTAAATACTGAAATTTTAGGTGTTTCAAGGGAATCAATAAAATCTCATGAAAAATTTAAATCTAATGAAAAATTTCCATTTGAGCTTTTGTCTGATCCAGATGAAAAAGTTTGCAAAGCTTTTGGGGTTATGAAGCTTAAATCTATGTATGGCAGAGAGTATATGGGTGTTGATAGAAGTACATTTTTAATCAATACAAAAGGGAAAATAGTTAAAGAATGGAGAGCAGTTAAAGTCAAGGGACACGTCCAAGAAGTTCTAGATGCTTCGAAGGAATTAGTAGGATAAATTATTAGCTTGATTGATTCTCTGGCCATGAGTTCCAGATAGCCTTGATTAATGTTGCGATTGGAATTGCAAAAAAGATACCCCAAAAACCAAACATACCGCCGAAAATAAAAACAGCTAGGATGATTATAACCGGATGAAGCTTAACAGCATCAGAAAACAGTATCGGCACTAACAAATTTCCGTCTAACATTTGCAAAATTACATAGAGTCCCATCAAAAGCCAAAAATCAAATGTTAATCCAAATTGAAGCAGGCCAACTGCTGCAACTGGAATGGTTACAACAAAAGCTCCTATGAAAGGTATCAGGACTGAAAAGCCCACAAGAACAGATAACAAAGCAACGTATTGCAAGTCAAAATACATAAAGAGAATTGCAGCTGCTAATCCTACTATTAAAATCTCAATGGCTTTACCTCTAGCATAATTGCTTAACTGGTCATCCATTTCAACCCAAACTTTCTCTAGCATTGCTCTCTTTTTAGGCAAAACACCTAAGAAATCAGAAATAATAGACTTTCGGTCAAATAAAAAAAAGAAAACAAGAATTGGTAGTAATACCAAATTAATAGCAATAGTCACTGTATTCTGTATTCCGGTTATTGAAGCTTTTAGGAAATCTTCAGATATTGTCGTTATTTGACCAGAAAGAGTTTGCAAAAATTTTGTAATTTGATCTGAGGAGACCAAATCTGGATATTTTTCTGGGACATTTTGAACAAATATCATAAATGAGTTTACCCATTTAGGAATTTCCAAAATTAAAGATTGAAGTTGCTGATATACCAATGGGCCTAACCAAACCATCAATGCAATACCGAGAATCAAGAAAAAACTATATGTAACAATTAATGCAAGAGTACTATTTAAACCGTATGCTTCAAGTCGATTTTGCATACCTACAAGCAAATATGCAAAAATTATACTTATAAGAAATGGAGTTAAGAGATTGCCAAAAAAAAATAGAGTTAAAAAGGCACTTGTCAGCAATAAAGCAAATACAAGGGTTTCTTCATTAGAAAAAATTTTTTTAAATAAATTATTTATGTCTTCAAGCACTTTTTATATATTATTTTGTCTCAGAAATGATATGTTAATTCAAATTAATCAATAGTGTAAGCTTCGTTGTATCTGAAAAAGTAGAAATATGTTAATCGTTCGCACCCTTATTCTTCTATTGTTAGTATCACCAACCATTTTTTCACAAGAAAAAGATCTTAATTTACCAAATTTAGGTGATCGAGTATCAGGAGTAGTCTCCTTAGAACAAGAAAGAATGATAGGTCAAGGATTCCTTGAACAAGTTTATGCACAAGCTCCACTAATCAATGATCCAATTATTCAGGAGTACACTGAACTACTTATTTATAGGCTATCAGAAACATCTCAAGTAAGGGATAGAGATTTCACTATTGTACTAATTGATGAAAAATCTTTAAACGCCTTTGCAGCTCCTGGAGGTGTAATTGGTGTCAATGGAGGCTTATTTTTAAATGCAGATAATGAAGCTCAATTAGCATCAGTTCTTGGTCATGAGCTGGCTCACTTAAGTCAACGTCATTTTGCTAGAAATGTTTTAAGAGGGAGAGATACTAATTTGGCATCATCTTTAGTTATGGTCTCTGCTATTGCATTAGCAATTATTTCAAATAATCCGTCTGCTTTTATTGCAGGTCCAGCCGCATTGGCACAACAGCAACTTCGTTACAGTCGGATTTTTGAAAGAGAAGCTGACAGATATGGCTTTAATAACTTAATTGCGGCTGGATATGATCCTGCAGGAATGGGTGAAATGTTTGAAAATATGGCAAAAATAAGAAAATTGGCAGGTGATAATCCACCAGAATTTTTATTAACTCACCCCATCACATCATCTAGAGTAAGTGATGCATTTAACGCAGCTGATCAAATAGAGTTTTCTGGTGGCAAAAAAAACACAATTAACTTTGAGTTTGTTAAGGGAAGATTAAAGGAGAGATATGCGGATTACTCGCCTCAAACTAAGGTGAGATTCTTTGAAAGCCTTTATGCAGATAACCCCACTAATGAAAATAAGTATTCATTTATATCTGCTTTGCAATCTAACGGCCAAACTGAAGAAGCGCTAAAATTAATTAGTGAGATATTAAATAAATTTCCAAAAAATCTAATTCTAAATATTACAAAATCAGAAATTTTGTTATCTGGACAGCGCCTTGATGACGCTAAACAAACAATTGATGAAGTTCTGAAAATTTCTCCTGATAATTATCCAGCCTCAATACTTAAATCGAAAATATTAAGTGCAAAAAAAGAAACAATTAAAGCTGAAGAAATTTTAAGAGATCTTCTGATCAGCAAAAATCGTAATCCAAGTTTGTGGATGCAATTATCCGAAGTGCAAAGAGCTGGAAAAAATATTGTTGGCTACCATCTTAGTCGTGGTGAATATTTTACTCTTATTGGTGATTTTGATAATGCTCTAAATCAATTTCAATTTGCTTTAAGTCTATCTGGCAATTCTTTTCAAACCTCAGAAACTATAATGACAAAAATTAAATTTGTTCAAAGTAGATTAGCTAAAAGGAGAGGTATTTAGGAACTAATTCTTTCTTTGGGAGGGATTTTAAAACCAAGCAACGCTAAAAAACCCGCAAATGGAATAGCTAACAATGGTACTTGTGAAAATACCAATCCTGCCGATTTAGATAAGAGAACAAACCCACTGCCAGAAAAATCTCCCATCCGAACAAAAAAAGTATCAACCATTACTGTTGACTTGTATCTATCAGTTTTTTTCAAATAACTGAAAACAACTTCTCTTGTTGGTTTGTTTATGCCGTATTCAAATAATCTTAAGACGATTGTTATAACAAAAACATATCCAATTGATGGATTGATATAATAACCAATAAATGCTGCTATAAATAAAAATCCATAAAGCATCAAAATACTCTTTGGTCCTGCAAACCTTATAATTGCAGAAGTTAAGAAAAATTGAGTAAACAAAGTCAAAATTGTGACAGTTTGCTCTATTTTACTAAAGAAAATTATTCTATTGCCCCCATCTGAGGACCACTCATTCACAATATTAATAGAGGTAACCCAATGAATGGTCATCATTGCTGTCCATAAGTACATGTACATTCCAATTGATCTTATTTGTGATGAAGAAATTAAATTTTTAAATGCATCAAAACTTGTTCCTCCCGAAGCTTGATTAATGCCTTCTAAAGAAATAAATCTTTTAAGTAAAGTAAGGCCTACTAACAATGCAAAAATAAGAAATAAAATAGATATTAATGTAAAAAAGATAATCCCTGATTCATTAAAGGTTGATGCTAATTGTTTTGAGATTTCAGAGCCAAGAAAAGCGCCCAGTGATCCACCAGCAGCAATTACACCAAAAACATTTGCTGCTCCTTCCCCTCTAAATAAATTGATGATTACCACCCAAAAAATAGAAACTACAAAAAAAGAATAAACATTACACCAAACATAGAAAATTTGACTTAGCCAAACTGCAGATGAAAGCTCAAAGAATTCCCAGAGCACTATAAAAGCTAATAAATTTAAAATAAAAAATGAGTAGCAGCCCACCAATACTCCTCTTAAATTCCTTTGCGAAGCAAGCCATGAATAAATAGGATTCAAAAGAAGCATCACAAATGCTCCTACTCCTAACAGATAAGGCAATATATCGGCATTTTGAACAGCCATTTCATTCCTTACTGGCCGCAATATATACCAAGAGCATAAAACTAGGAAAAAAAATAGACCAGCAAGACCCGATTCTTTTGTAAAAGATAACGAAAGCCTGTGAAGCGATTTTTTAATAGAATTAATCATCATCTAGATTTATTGAATTTAAGATGGTGGGTCGCACAGGATTCGAACCTGTGACCAATTCGTTAAAAGCGAACTGCTCTACCAGCTGAGCTAGCGACCCAAGATAGGATTCCATAAAAAGATGTGATTATTCCATATTTTCTAATAACTGCAAGACCAAAGATGAAGCAGAATTGTTAGGAAATGCCTGAAGAACAAATTGATATTTAGCTTTAGCAGCTTCAGTTTCGCCTGACATCATTAAAATATCACCGATTTTTTTATGAGCTAATGGTGTTCTCCAATGATCAGGAAAGTCTGAAGCCAATCTTTGAAAAAAACGATCGCTCTCGTCAAGATTGGATTCTAGTAATGAAATTTCTCCAAGCCAAAATAAACTTAACGGAATTTTTTCGTCATCATTAAAATTACTTGCCAAATAGTTAAAAGATTTTTTTGATGCCTGAAAATCTTTATCATTTAACTCACGAATAGCTTGATCATAAACCTCGTCGATGCTTTTGCTGTCATTAATGCCTTCAAATCTAAATGTATCTAACTCAGGATTAATATCAGTATCCAATGCACTATCAACATCAAATTGATCCGTCTCCTCATTTAATAGTTTTTCAATCAAATATGCCTGTGACTCAATCTCACTTCTTAAGGTAGCAATCTCACCTTCAAGCTCCTGTATCTTTAAAAATAATATGTCAGAAGCGTCAACTTCTTGTGAAAATGAATAAAGTGGTGCTAAAGCGAAGATAGCAAAAATAAATTTCATTCAAATAGTAGGCTACTTGATTTCAACTCTTCTATTTTTTGACCAAGCAGAATTATTAGATCCAAGAGATAGCGGTCTCTCTTCTCCATAACTTTTTGTGATTAACCTATTTCTCTGAATTCCATTTGCAATCAAATAATTTGCAACTGACTCGGCACGTCTTTGACCCAAAGCTAGGTTATATTCTCTAGTACCTCTTTCATCAGCATGCCCCTCAATTGAAATTGTAATTTTAGAATTTCTTTTCATAAGATCGCTAACGCCTTTTAAGGCTTGTATTGATTTAGCAGTGAGATTGAACTGATCATACTCAAAGTAAACTACTGCATTTGCTAAAATGGCTTGGGTAGCTGTAGATTTTGACGTAATTGATACCCCAGCAACACTTTGATCAGCAACTGCTTCTTCTGTTATTTGAACAGAGCTACACGCAGAAAAAATTAGTATCGTTGATAGAGCAAGAAATTGATTGAGTGAATTTTTCATAATTATTATTCCATTTCGAGTAAATTATCTTAAAAAGTTTGACCAGGCAGGCTCTCTCACTTCGCCACTTGATGCAGGTAACTTAAATTTGGCACCGCTAAGACTAAATCCGGCGAGCATGCTTAGATTTTCTTCTTTAATACCATAGATTACCATATTACCATTAGGAGCAACACTAGGAGATTCGTCCATTTTTGCTTCAGTCAAGATCCTGATAAAGTTCTCTCTTTTATATTTGAGAGCAATATGAAATAAGCCATCATCAGACCGATGAACAAAAATAATTCCTTCCTCCTTGGGAAGATATGAAGCTTTTGCATTATAGGTTCCCTCGAATGAAATACGTTTTGCTTTTGGATTTAATTTTCTAAGATCTAGCTCATATATTTGAGGTGAACCTGAGCGACCACTTGTGAATAGAATTTTATTTCCTTTAGGAGACCAAGAAGACTCAGTATCAATTGCGAATTGATTGGTCATCCTTGTTAGGGTCTTATCGCGCAATCGTAAAATATAAATTTCTGCATTTCCATCTTGGTAAAGAGTCAAAGAAAGGTATTTACCGTCTGGAGACCATGAGGGAGAACTTATCTGAGTCTCCTTTGATAATACTGCCTCCCTATTTCCCGAAGCAATTTCTTGAATAAAAACTTTTGCGATTCCTGTTTCAAATGATACATATGCTACTTTTTTGCCATCAGGTGACCAAGAGGGTGAGATAATTGGCTCAGAGCTTGATAAAAGAGTTTTTTCATTAGCACCATCAGAATCAGCCAACATCAACTTGTATGCAGAAATTGATTTAGAATCTTTTATTTCATTGACATATAAAAGTCTTGTAGCAGCAATGCCTTTGATACCAGTTATTGATTCATAGATTCCATCGCTTGTGTAATGAGCAAGCTGTCTAATTTGATTGGGTATACCAAAAACTTTTGAACTTCGGAGCTTTCTTTTTTTATGAACATCATAGATTTCATAGCTAATATCTACAGAATTACTTAACTTGACTATCTTGCCAGTTACTAAATAATCCATTCCGAGCAACTTCCAATCACTATAAACTAGCTCATCATTGATAAAATTTACTGGTAACAATAGCCCTTCATCAAGTATATAAAACTCGCCCGTGCGAATGAGGTCATTTCGCATTATTTTATTAAGTTGCTTTGAAATTCTTGAGTCACCCTCAAATGAAATCATCGCTATTTTATAAGGATCCTCTGAGCCTTTCGTAATCTCTAAAAAGAGTTCACCAAAAATCATGTTTGGCATAAGCAATAAAGTAGCTAAAAATAAGTTTTGTTTCATGATGGATTAAAGCTTATTGCAACGGTTTGAAACTCATTCTCATATATGGTTTTGGGCATTGAATTAAAGAAATTAAAAGTTTCCACTCTTCTTACAGCTTGCATGGATGAGTTATCGAATCTTAGATTGCCGCTACTTTTTATAAGATCTACTTCAACAATCCTTCCAGAAGATCGAATTTTAAGTCTTAAATTTGCAACTAGATCCTCAGGTATATTTCTTGGTTTCATCCAAGCACTCTCTATGGTCGAGATAATTTTTTGCGCATACATTGATATTTCTTGTTGCTCTTTGTTCATTTCAGTCTCACTTTCTTCTGATAAAAGATTAGCTATGCTAGATTCAATCAAAGCATTGCTTTCTTTAGTGCGAATAGAATCATTTACTTTAGAGTAGACATTTTCTTGGGGGATTTTCTCTACTGAGGTTTCTGCAACCTTAGCGGCGGCAGGGATTAGTTTTTTTTTATCTTGAGTTGGCAGATCAAACTTTAGCTCTATTTGAAGAGGCTTTGATATCAACAATGTTTGAGATGTGTTGGTATCAAAGGTGCCATATATATATAAAAAAAGAGCTGCATGAATACAAAAAGAAAATAGCGATGCTTGTAAATATCTGTAATTAGCTATCATAGCCCGAGGTGATAATTCCTATTTTTTGAATTCCTAAACTTTGAATACTTGCCATGCCCTTTGCCACATAGTCAAAAGGTACCCTTGCATCACTTTTGAAAACAATTTCAATATCAGGATTTGCTTGATAAATAATTTTAGCTTTATTTTTTAACTCCACTAAAGAAATTGGTAATTGCTCTTCGCCAAGATTAATGAAGTAATCGCCTTGTCTGTCAATTGAAATTACAAGTGGCTCGCTTGAAACTGACATTTTGGTCGTATCTGTTTTAGGGAGGTTTACCTCAATGCCTTGAATAAGAAGAGGAGAAAGCACCATAAATATAATCAATAGAACTAACATTACATCAATGTATGGAACAACATTAATGTCAGCGTTCAGCTTTTTTCTTTTTCCAATTCTATATATCAAAGCTTTGCTTTAACCGTTTGTCTATAAAGAATGCTGGCTAACTCTTCGCCAAACACAGAAGATTGCTGCAATTGAGTATCTGAGTCTGAAGCAAACCTGTTATAGGCAACCACTGCTGGAATTGCAGCAAAAAGACCCAAAGCGGTTGCTACGAGTGCTTCTGATATTCCAGGAGCAACGGCATTAATTGTTGCCTGAGTTGCATCTGAAAGTCCTTGAAAAGAGTTAATAATCCCCCAAACAGTTCCGAAAAGTCCAACATATGGACTCACTGATCCAACGTTAGCAAGAAATGGAAGATGAAGCATTAATGACTCCTCCTCTCTTGCCAAAGATACTCTTATGGCTCTATTGACACTTTCAAGATCCTCAATTGTAATTTGTTGACCCTTGCTTAGTCTTAAGAATTCTTCAAATCCATGCTTAAAAACTCGCAAAGAGCCAACTAATTCATCACTGGGAGTTTCAATGATATTTTCATACAGTTGATTAAGATCTTTGCCAGACCAAAATTCTTTTTCAAATGCTTGATTGGCTTGTTTAATTCGGCTTAGATTGAAATATCTTTCAAAAATAGCAATCCATGAAATAATTGAAACTACTAATAATAAGACCATTACAGCTTGAACAATAAGGCTTGCCTGCAGAAATAAATCTAAAACTGAAAAGTCATCCATATTAGTTCTGAAATAATTTTATTAAACCCAAGGGAAAAGATTTTGGTTTGCCTGAGTCATTTTGAATGTAGCAAACTTCAACTTCGCCCTTGCAGATGAGTGTATCATTTTTTGAATTTAAAACAGATTGAAAAAATATAGCTCTAGCTTTGCTAAATAGCTCAATTTCAGTGCAAACGATTAATTCATCCTCTAATTTTGCTGGATGAAAATATGAAAGGTTGATGGATTTGACTACATAAGACTCATTGTCTTTCAACATTGCATTTGTTTGAGATAAATTATTCTCAATGAGAAACTGAGATCGAGCCCTCTCAAGGTATTTGAGATAATTTGCATGATAAACAACGCCCTGAAAATCAGTATCCTCTACGAAAACTCTACAATGAAAATCTTTAGGCCTGAAACGAGGATTCATGTTGCTCTATATCTACTTGAAAAAGGTATTGAAGAATTTTTACAAAATCTTCCCACATTAAATCAATCGTCATTGGAGAAAAATCTAGCTCAGGAATTATACTGCCTGCAAGTATTCTCACTTTAATTGGTCGACGATTAAACTTATATATCAAAGCTGGAAATTCTCCATCTCCGGTAGCTGCTAAAACTTGATCCCACCAATCTTGAGGTGGCTCAGAGCCGTCACCATATCTTTTGCATTCCAAACACCATCTTCCTAACTTCAAGTCTGGTAATTCTTTTGTCCTGGTTTGCTCTAGAATTCTTTTAACTGGCTGATTTAAACCTAGCTGTTCTACAAGCAAGTTGCCAATCTCTCTTTCAAAATTTGCTCCTTTGGTTCTAGAATTGATTGACAAAATTACCCCTCTCCAGAAAAATCTTCTGGAAACTCTGCATTCGTATGAACCTCTTGGACATCATCCAGGTCATCCATAAAATTCATAATTTTAAAAACTTTTTCAGATGCTTCGTGATCCAAATTAACCAAAGTATCAGCTCTCATTGTATTTTCAGTAAGCAATGTTTCAATGTTATTTTTCTTAAATGCTTCAACAAGGTTAGATAGATTTGCTGGCGTGGTAATAATTTCAAAATAATCATCTGTGGTAGAAATATCATCTGCGCCAGCTTCCAGTGAAATTTCCATAATTTGGTCCTCATCATAGGAAAGAGATATATGAATAATTCCCAGCTTATTAAAGAGGTAAGCAACAGAGCCATCTGTTCCCATATTCCCTCCAAATTTTGAAAAAGCATGGCGAACATCTGCAACAGTTCTATTTCTATTATCCGTCATTGTTTCAACAAGAATAGCAACTCCATTAGGGCCGTAACCCTCAAAAGTTAATTCATCAATGATGCCCATTTCGCCTGTTCCAGAACCCTTTTGAATTGCTCGTTTGATTGTATCTTTAGGCATATTTGCTGCATTTGCTTTATCTAATGCAAGCCTCAGCCTTGGATTATCACTGGGGTCAGGACCACCTTTTGCTGCAACGGTAATCTCCCTTATAACCTTAGTCCAAACCTTTCCTCGGGATGCATCTTGCCTTGCTTTTCGATGCTTAATATTTGCCCATTTGGAATGTCCAGCCATTTATTGTTCCGGTTCAAAAGTCGATTTGATATTAAGCTCATCAAGTTGGTTGTTTGAAACCATGCTAGGAGCATCTGTAAGCAAGCAAGAAGCGCTTTGTGTTTTAGGGAAAGCTATCACATCGCGAATATTAGTTGTATCGGACAAGAGCATCACAATTCTATCTAAGCCGAAAGCTATACCCCCGTGAGGTGGACATCCGGATGACAATGCTGATAGCAGAAAGCCAAATTTTTCTTTAGCTTCGTCCTCAGAAATCCCTAGTATTGAAAATATCTCTTTTTGCATAGTGGGTTCATAAACTCTTAAGGATCCCCCGCCAAGTTCATACCCATTCAAAACAAAATCATATGCACAAGCCAATGAGTTATCTGGATCATTTTTTAATTCATTAACCGATACTGCCGGTAAGGTAAATGGGTGATGTAAAGAAGTAAGATTATTTTCTTTATTTCTCTCAAACATTGGAAAATCAATGATCCAACATGGAGCCCAAGAGCATTCCATTAGATTTAAATCCTCTCCGAGTTTCTTTATCAATGCACTCATTGATAGATTGACAGTATTTGTCTTTCCAGCGCCGAAAAAAATTATATCGTTATTTTGAACATCTAAATTAGAGATGATCGAATGAATTGTTTCCTCCTTAAAAAATTTGAGGATAGGAGATTGCAGTCCATTCTCTTTATCAACCTCAATTACCTTAATATAAGCCAATCCTTTAGCACCCAATTTGCCAACATAGTCTGTATATGCATCAATTTTTTTTCTAGTCATATCGGCAGCGTCTGGAACTTTCAAAGCCACAACTCTTGAGGAAGGATCATTGGCTGGTCCAGAAAATACTTTAAATTCTTCGTCTTTGACAAGAGCAGAAATATCGATAAGTTCCAGTGGAATTCTAAGATCTGGCTTATCACAACCATATTTCTCCATGGACTCTTTATATGGAATTCTTGGAACCTTAGTTTTTTGATAATCAGTGAATTCAGAGAGTAAAGAGATTATCAGTTCTTCCCCTAGATTAATAATATCCTCAGTTGAAATAAAAGAAGCTTCTATGTCTACCTGAGTAAATTCAGGTTGTCTATCAGCTCGCAGATCCTCATCTCTGAAGCACTTAGCTATTTGATAATATTTGTCCAGCCCACCAATCATTAGTAATTGTTTAAATAATTGAGGAGATTGAGGTAATGCAAAAAATTCTCCAGGATGCACCCTACTTGGAACCAGATAATCCCTTGCTCCTTCTGGGGTTGCTCTTGTTAAAATAGGAGTCTCTATTTCATTAAAATTATTTTTTTCTAAGAACGATCTTATTTTTGAGGTTATTTTAGATCGCTTGACTAATCTCTGATTAACATCAGGACGTCTCAAATCTACAAACCTATTTTTAAGTCTTATATCCTCATTAACATCTTGGTAATCATCAAGTGGAAATTGAGGGGTAACTGCTGAGCTAAAAATATTTAAACTTTTTGCCTCTAATTCAATCTCACCTGTTGCCATCTTAGTATTTATGGCTCCATCAATTCTTTCTCTAACTAATCCCTGAATATTTACCACAAACTCACTTCTACAAGAATCTGCTTTATCAAAAACTTCTTTTAAATCTGGATTAAATACTACTTGCACTATTCCATGTAAGTCACGGATATCTAGAAAAATTACACCTCCGTGGTCTCTCCTCTTATGAACCCAACCAGAGATTTCAATATCGCTACCAATATCTGATCTATTAATATCTCCGCAGTAATGTGAACGCATTTTTCTTTCTCTTATTTAAGTTTTTGTATCTGAGTTTTTCTCTTTAGATTTTTCAGTAGTTTTTGTTTTTTCGCTAGGCTGTTTAGATTTTTCATCCTTAACATCTACTATATTCTTTTTAGAGCCAGTTTTAAAATCAGTTTCATACCAGCCTCCTCCTTTAAGCCTAAAAGATGGTGCAGAAACTAATTTTTTTATGGATTTTTGACCGCACTCAGGGCAACTTTCAAGTGGATTATCTGAAAATCGTTGAATAATTTCAAATTGATGCTCACATTTTGAGCATTTATATTCATAAATCGGCATAAGTCTCTAAAAAAATATAGAATTATAAACTAAATGAAATTTCAAATATAAAAAATGTTTTGGTCTAAGATTTTTTTACCAACTTTAAAAGATACGCCTCAAGATGCAGAAGTAGTTAGTCATAAATTAATGCTAAGAGCAGGAATGATCAGAAAAGTTAGCTCTGGAATATACACGTGGCTTCCCCTAGGCTTGAGAGTTCTTAGAAAAATTGAAAATATTATCAGAGAGGAAATGAATTTATCTGAGGCTCAAGAAGTGTTAATGCCAATGGTTCAACCAAGAGAACTTTGGGAAGAAACACAAAGATGGGAAAAGATGGGATCTGAACTATTACGAATCAAAGATAGACACGATAGAGATTTTTGCTTAGGACCTACTCATGAGGAAGTAATAACAGATTTAATTAGAAATAATGTTAAAAGTTATAAAGAATTACCGTTAAATATTTATCAAATTCAAACTAAATTTAGAGATGAAGTCAGGCCTCGATATGGTGTTATGCGAGGAAGAGAATTTCTAATGAAGGACTCATATAGCTTTAATATAAATCAAAGTTCTCTAGATGAGTCATACCAATTGATGAGAGAAACATACAAAAAAATTATTGATAGATTAGGATTGAAGTATAAGATTGTAAAGGCAGATTCTGGTGCAATTGGTGGTGATGTTTCTGAAGAATTTCATGTTTTAGCTGAAAATGGAGAGGATACTATTGCTGTTAGCGATTCCTCTGAGTTTGCTATCAATACAGAACTTCTATTAAAAGATGGAGAGGATCTTCAGTCTCTTCAAGGCAAGCCATCTCCCGATGGCAAAGGTGTTATAGAAATTAAAAAAGGGATTGAAGTTGGACATATTTTTCAATTGGGAGAAGTGTATACAAACCTTATGAATGCTAATGTTCTTGATAAAGAGGGTAAAGCACAAAATCTTTATATGGGCTGTTATGGCATCGGAGTCTCAAGACTTGTAGCAGCTGCAATAGAGCAAAATAATGATGACAAGGGCATAATTTGGCCTGAATCAATAACTCCGTTTGATGTAAATATAGTTGCAATTGGTTTTGAAAAAGATGAAAAAATAGCAAGCGCTTCAATTAACATGTATGAGAAATTATCTTCTATGGGGTATGAGGTTATTTTAGATGATAGGAAAGATGGTTATGGAACCAAAATGAAAGATGCTGAATTAATTGGTATTCCAATGAATATTATTATAGGCAAGCAATATCTAGAAAAAAATGAAATAGAGTTAATGCACAGAGATGGTAAAACCTCGATTGGTGCTTATGAAGATATTGAAACTATCTTCGAACATTTCAAAAATCTATAACTAAATTCTCTCTATTATTGTTGCATTTGCGGTTCCTCCGCCCTCGCAAATAGCTTGAAGACCGTATTTGCCATTTGTTCGCTCAAGCTCGTGAAGAAGAGTTGTCATTAGCTTAGCCCCAGTAGCTCCCAAAGGATGACCAAGAGCCATAGCTCCTCCATTCACATTTAATTTTGCCAAGTCTGCTTTGAGCTCTATAGCCCAAGATAGTGGAACAGGAGCAAAGGCTTCATTAACCTCGTATAAATCTATATCTTCGATATTAAGGTTTGTTGCCCTTAAGACTTTATGAGATGCAGGTATGGGACCTCCCAGCATCATGATTGGATCATCCCCAACAACGCTTATGCCTGTAATTTTTGCCCTTGGGTCTGATTTGACTTTCTTTAGACCTTCATCGTTACATATGAGGAGTGCGGCCGCTCCATCAGTAATTTGACTGGCATTACCGGCGGTTATTACGCCTCCTTCTGTTACAGGATTTAGTCCTGATAAAGCTTCAAAGCTAGCATCGTATCTAATTCCTTCATCATTAAACACCATGTCGGATTTACCATCTGCATTTTTTGCTTGAATGGGAAGAATCTCTCTATCAAAATACTTTCCTTCTACAGCTGCAGCAGCTTTTTGATGACTGCTAAGAGCAAAGTTGTCTAAATCTTCTCGAGACAAATTCCATTTTTCTGCCATCATTTCAGCGCCACTAAATTGTGAAAAGAATATTCCGGGATACCTTTCTTTCATTCCGTCTGAGTCGAATGGCAAACCATGACCTGCGTCGAATCCATCTTTTATGCTAGCACCTATCGGAACCATTGACATTACTTCAACTCCGCCACCAATAACAACATCCTGTGTACCAGACATGACTGCCTGTATAGCAAAATGAATAGCTTGTTGAGAGGAACCACATTGACGGTCAACAGACGTACCTGGAACTGACTCAGGTAGACTTGATGCGAGTATTGCATTTCTAGCCACATTGCCTGATTGAGCGCCTACTTGATCTACACAACCAAAAATAACATCATCAATTAATTCCGGTTCAATTCCTGATTGACGAACAAGTTCGTCTAAAACCTTTGCGCCAAGGTCAGCAGGATGCCAAAGACTTAAGCTACCGTTTTTCTTCCCTCCAGCTGTTCTAACAGCTGAAACTATATATGCATTATTAGACATAACTCTCTCCTATGATGAGAGTATCTTAATCAATTTTTAGACTTTTTAACAAGTTAAAGAATGATTATTTCTTTGCGGCTTTCTTGACTGTAGGTATGTAAGCCTTTCTGATCTCTTTAATTAATGCGTCTCTAATCTTAGAATTTTCTTTTAAAAACTTGCTTGCATTGACTTTGCCTTGTCCAATCTTTTCTCCATTGTGACTGTACCAGGAACCTGATTTTTCTACTAATTCAAGTTTTTGTCCAAGTTCTAAAATTTCTCCCTCAACATTAATTCCTTCACCGTACATGATTTGAAATTCAGCTTGTTTAAATGGAGGTGAAACCTTGTTCTTGACTACCTTAACTCTGGTTTCATTTCCAACTACTTCCTCGCCTTCTTTGACTGCACCGATCCTTCGAATGTCTAAACGAACTGAAGAATAGAACTTTAGGGCATTACCGCCGGTAGTGGTTTCAGGATTGCCAAACATTACGCCTATTTTCATTCTGATCTGATTAATAAAAATTACCATACAATTAGAACGTTGAATGTTACCTGTAATTTTTCTCAATGCTTGAGACATTAAGCGGGCTTGAAGTCCCATATGATGATCACCCATATCTCCTTCAATCTCAGCTCGAGGAGTAAGCGCTGCCACAGAATCAATAACAACTAAGTCAACACTACCTGATTTTACAAGCATATCTGTAACTTCAAGGGCTTGCTCACCAGTATCAGGTTGAGAAAGTAAAAGTTCATCAACATTTACTCCAAGTTTTTCAGCATAATTTGGATCTAGGGCATGCTCAGCATCAATAAATGCTGCCGTGCCACCTGCTTTTTGACATTCGGCTATGGCTTGTAATGTTAATGTTGTCTTGCCTGATGACTCAGGGCCAAAAATTTCAACAACCCTTCCTTTTGGAAGACCTCCTATACCAAGAGCAATATCTAGCCCAAGTGATCCTGTTGAAACAGATGGAATATCAACAATCTCCCTATCCCCCATTTTCATTACAGTGCCTTTTCCAAACTGCTTTTCTATTTGGGATAGGGCTTCCGTTAGGTTTTTATCTTTATCTGACATTGTGCTCTCCTTTTACTGTATATTTGTACAGTATATTACAAATTTCATAAATGTAAAATAAATATTATCAAATTCATGCTGACTTGTTGATAAGTCATTGTTAAGATTCATTTTAATTTACAATTTCATCATTAAATGGCATTTATAGTTACAGAATCATGTATTAAATGTAAGCATACAGACTGTGTGGAAGTATGCCCTGTTGATTGTTTTTATGAAGGTCCAAATTTTTTAGTAATTCATCCTGAAGAGTGTATTGACTGCGCTTTGTGTGAGCCTGAGTGCCCTGTTGATGCAATTTTTTCTGAAGATGAACTGCCAGACGATCAAATTGATTTTATTGAAATAAATGCAGAGTTGAGTGAGGTTTGGCCAAATATTACTGAGGAAAAAGAAAAGCTACCTGAAGCTGAAGAGTATGCTCAAATTAAAGAGAAAATCCATTTATTAGAAAGATAGTTATATAGAGATTAAAAATTAATGCCTGACGCGCTGACTGGTTGTCCACCTTTGCGAAGTTGAAATCTTAACATTGGATGGGGCGCTTCTGAATTACCTACATGTGCAATGACAGCACCCTTGCCGACCTCGTCTCCTTGCTCAACAAATATTTTGTCGCAGTGGGCATAAAGACTCAAGTAACCATATGGATGAGAAATCATGACTAGGTTGCCATAACCAGGGATATCAGGTCCAGAGACAACAATCTTACCCTGATATATTGAATGAATTGGAGTCCCTTTAGATTCTTTATAAACTAACCATGAATCTTTTTCTTTTGCTGGCTTTGAATTAACTTTCAAAGGGTGATGCCATTGTGAAATATAATCTTTATTAAAACTAGGTTGAATATTTGAGTATTTATAAAGTGCTAATTTTTGATCAGGATAAATAATATATGGCTTATTTAAATTATTGTTTGAAATAAGCAACTGTGGATCTAAATTTAATTTTATTGAAATCGACCAAATAGAATCTCCCTCTTCTACAACATAAAATTTATTTGAAGAAGTTGATAAAAAGTTTTGGTAATTTTCTTTTAAAACGTCTAACGAAGAACAGCTTGAAACAACCAAAACATGTAATAAAAAAATTATCTTGAATGGAATCTTAATCACAATAATAAAAAACCTGAGGAAAAGATCAACCCCGAAAATACATACGTAAGATTTTGTTCGTTTTTTGAATATAAATTAAAAATAAGCTTAGGAAGAATAAGAAGAGAAAATAAACAACCACATGCAAACGGAATCAATAAATTCAAATTAAAATTTGCGATACCCTGAATTACTGGGGCATATACACCCAAGACCACTAACATGGCACTACCAGAGATACCTGGTATTAAGAAAAATGAAAAAGCTGCCAACCCAGCAATAAATAAGTACATTGTTGTTATTTCACCTGAACCAAAACTTAATTTTTGTAAGCCAAGTCCTATTAAAATCCCAGCAAATAAAAATAACATTAATTTAGGTCTTTGAAATAAAGCTTTAAAAAAATCTGCTGTGTAAATTGATAAGAAAATCATCAACCAACCCAAAAAGAATAGAAATGTGGTTTCATAATTACTGATCAAAAAATTAATTAAGTTTGAGCATAAAATAATTGCGGCAAGCATTGAAACAATTAATGGTAGCGAGACTTTGAATTGAAATGTCTTGGAAAGAGATAAGAAGTTGAAAGACAAGTTATTAATTCTCAACTTGCTTAAGATTGAAATTAAGTTTGGGTAAATTTTAAAAATTACTGCAACCGTTGCTCCTGAAATACCTGGAATCAATTCTGCAATGCCCATGCAAAATCCGGCAAGAGAATATCTGATTTGATCATTCATCTTTATATTTCTCCATTAGAAATTCCTGGAAGCATTGGGACAAAAGCAACGTCTTCATGAATAATTTCTTCATTTTCTGTATCACTAATTTTAGTAATTACAAAAAGTTTTTGTTCGCCCTCATTTCCTGCAGGGATAACAAGTTTTCCACCTATTTCAAGCAGCTCAAGCAATTCTTCTGGATATTTTCTGGGCGCAGCAGCACAAATTATTCCGTCAAATTTTTTATTCTCTTCCCATCCATCAAATCCGTTTGCATGCTTTACTTCAACATTTCTAATCTTTAAGTCTCTGAGGTTTTCTCTAGATTTTAAAACTAGAGGTTTAATTCTTTCAACTGCAAAAACATCATTTGCAAAATGGGATAAAACAGCAGATTGATAACCACAACCAGATCCAATTTCAAGAACTTGATTTAAAACTTTGCCACGTCTTGATGTATGGGAGATTAAATGTTCGGTCATTCTTGCAACAATGTATGGTTGAGAAATTGTCTGTTTGTAACCAATGGTCAATGCCATATTTTCATAAGCACGACTCCACAATGCTTCATCCAAAAAAATATGCCTTGAAACCTGACTCAGTGCATCAAGGACGCGAAAATCTTTTATTCCCATATCAAGTAGTTCTTGGATCATTTGATCTTTGACACGAGTAAATGTGAAACCTGAATTATTCACAATTAAAAAACTCTTTGTATAAATGCCAATCATCAATTTCAGCACTTAAGTTGTAGTCCAAAATTGTTATAGAAATATAATTTTCTTCAATTGCCTGAATATCTGTCTGAACTTGGCCTGGCAAAATTTTTCCAGATGGTCCAAAACTATAAAATTTTGATGATTCAAGGCTACGAAGAAAATCTGGTGTGTCTGGCACTCCTCTTTTAGCTAATTTAGTTATTTTGGTTCCCATAACTTGCTCAGATGAGAGATCAGGAAAATTTACATTCACTAGCAAATCTTTA
>QOPC01000033.1 GCA_003331545.1 SAR86 cluster bacterium | reverse complement strand
TGAGGTCGTTCAAAATTCTCTTATCAATATAGTTACTATTTTTTTAGGGCTAGCTGTTGGCTCAAAACTAGCTGCAGACCAGTTTCTTACCCCAGAAACACTAGGTATCTTATCTCTTGGAATAATTGCTTTTTCCATCGGCACAGCCTCGGGTATTTTGATGGCAAAATTAATGAATTTTCTCAGTGCAAATAAAATTAACCCTCTTATAGGTGCCGCTGGTGTATCAGCAGTCCCAATGGCTGCAAGAGTAGTTAATAAAGTAGGTTTAGAGAATGATTCTCAAAACTTCTTACTTATGCATGCGATGGGTCCAAATGTGGCAGGTGTTATTGGTTCAGCTGTTGCTGCTGGAGTGATGATTCAACTTTTAGCTTAATGCTATGGATCCATTTAAAGATATTAGACCTTACAAGGATTCTGAAGTAACAGAAGTTGTCCAATCGCTTGTATCTAGCCCATCAGTTTTGAAAGCTTTAATGGGACTGCAATTTCCAGGGCTTGTTTCAAAACTTCCCTTTATGAAGTTTTTTGTTAAACAAAAACTAATATCTAAAGCAAAAACTATTAATACAATCAGTGATTATCAAATGCTATTTAAAAGTTTGATGGAAAAAGTAATTCAAGAATCTATTTCTTCTTTCACTGTGAATGGACTGGATAAACTTAGTGCAGATGATAGCTACTTATTTATATCGAATCATAGAGATATCACTCTTGATGCAGCTTTGCTCGCTTTCAAACTCCATCAATCTAATTTTCAAACTTTCAACATAGCTGTAGGTAATAATTTAATGGAGGAGACATGGGCCTCAGATCTATTCCGATTAAATAAGAGTTTTATCATTCAAAGATCTGGCGCATCGAAAAAAGAAATTTATTCTGGTTTATCAATGGCATCAAAATTTATTCATCAAAGTATCTTTAAAGAAAATAACTCTGTTTGGATAGCTCAAAAACAAGGCAGAGCAAAAGATGGTATCGATGAAACTGATCCAGCTTTATTAAAAATGATTCACTTATCGGAGAGAAAATCTCAATCCATTGCTTCCTATTTTAATTCTTTAAAGGTTGTCCCTGTAGCAGTTTCTTACGAATATGATCCAAATGATCAATTAAAAGCGAGAGAATTATGTGCATTAGAATCACAACTGGAATATGTAAAAGAGAATGATGAGGATTTACGGAGCATTGCTAATGGAATTACCGGTCATAAAGGTAATGTAATCATCAACATATCTCATCCAATGAGATTTGAAGAGGTTGATGACTATCAAGCAATTTCTAAAAAAATTACTAATCTAATAAGTTCAATGTATGAGCTGCAGGCCACAAATATTGCCGCTTGCAATTTATTAAATATTAATTGTGATGACTATAGATATTTCTCGGAAGAGGATATTGAGCAAGCACAAAAAAAACTTGAAAAGAGAATGGAACCTCTTATGACTGGCGCTCGCTCAAAATTATTAGAGCAATACGCCAATCCTGTAATTAGAAAATCTATACCTGATTAACTAGTAGAGTATCCACTTTCATTGTGCTCGGTAATATCTAGACCCTCATTTTCATTTTCCTGACTGACCCTTAAGTCAGTAACCATGGAAGTCATTTTTAATGCGATCCAAGAAAATACTAAGGTCCAAAGACATATAACAACAACGCCTTGCAATTGAATCATAAACTGCTCAAATACAGATGGATCAAACCCAGATGCTCCTGCACCTAGAAATCCATTAGGTTTTCCAACAAAAGCAAGCATTAAAATACCCAATATACCGCCAACTCCATGCACAGGAAAAACATCAAGCGAATCGTCTATTTTAAAATATCCTTTGATCATTTGAGTTGCATAGAAACAAATTAGTCCAGCAAATAGACCAATTAACAATGCACCTTGAGGCCCAACTGTTCCAGAAGCTGGAGTAATAGTTGCCAAGCCAGCAACCATTCCAGTGGCTATTCCAACAACTGTCGGTTTACCCGTCTTAATCCATTCAACTGACATCCATGTTAAAGCTCCTACAGCAGCACTTATGTGAGTAACTAGGATTGCCATTGCAGCATTAGAGTCTGCAGCAACTGCACTGCCACCATTGAATCCAAACCAACCGACCCAAAGCATAGCAGCCCCCATCACAACCATAGGCCTATTGTGAGGCACTAAAGAGCTTCCAGGAAATCCATTTCTCGGTCCCAGCATCATTGCTGCAACTAAAGCTCCAACTCCACAAGTAGCATGCACAACTAGGCCACCAGCAAAATCAATAACACCAATACTTCCAAGATAACCTCCACCCCAAACCATGTGGCACGCAGGCAAGTAAACCAAAGTTACCCACAGAACAGTAAATAAACACATTGCACTAAATTTCATTCTTTCAGCAAATGCACCCACAACCAATGCAGGTGTAATAATTGCAAATGTCATTTGAAATACGACAAACAAGCTTTCAGGCAAAGAACCAGATGCTGAGTCTCTCATTAAGTTTGATAAGAAAAAGGCATCAGTTCCGCCAATAAAAGAGCCAGTCCCAGTAAAAGCTAAACTGTAACCATAAATTACCCAGATAACAGACACAATGCAGCATATTGCAAAACATTGCATAAGAACCGATAAAACATTTTGTGTTCTTACAAGCCCACCATAAAAAAGAGCTAGACCTGGCAAAGTCATAAATAAAACCAATGCGGTGGCTGCAAGAATCCATGCAGTATCTCCAGAGTTTATTTCTGATGATAGGGCAGCTGGAGATAGAAGAGCTACCAGAGTAATTAGACAATAGTTATACGATTTCATTTAATTTTCCTTTTAAGTTAGATGGCTGATGAGCCGGTTTCACCTGTTCTAATACGAATAACTTCATCAATGGTTGTTACAAATATTTTTCCGTCTCCAATTTTTTCTGTATTAGCTGATTTTGTGATTACATCAATTATTTCAGATACTTTGCTTGAATCTGTAAGTATTTCTAATTTAATTTTTGGAAGTGTATCGATCGTATATTCAGCGCCTCGATATAGCTCTGTATGTCCTTTTTGTCTTCCAAACCCTTTTACTTCAGTAATAGTAAGACCCTCAACACCATAATCCATGAGAGCTTGTCGAACTTCTTCAAGCTTAAATGGTTTGATAATAGCAGTTATTAGTTTCATCGGTACCCCTTAATAAAATAGTTAAAGTGAACTTTTGCACCATTATGCATCGTATAAGAGAAATTTTGATCATTCTTTGTGAAATTTATAGGAAATTAATTAATATTTGCACAATTTTAATGCAAAAAAAAACCGCCAAGGTTAATTGACGGTTTTTTAAAGGATTTAAGTTTTACTTAAATTCTGGATAAGCCTCGACTCCAATTTCAGAAGCATCAAGTCCTAATGCTTGTTCTTCATCAGATGCTCTTATTGGCATGAACATGTTTATTACATATACAGCACCAAAACTAGCAAGGAATCCAAATCCAGCTATTGAAATAACACCAATGAATTGATACAAGAAGGATGCATCACTGGTAAATGGAACTACCATGACACCAAATATTCCAACAGTACCATGAGCTGAAATAGCTCCAACTGGATCATCAACATTCATTTTGTCAAAAAATAGAATGGATGCGTAAACAATAAGTCCACCGATGAATCCAATTATTACGGCTTCACCACCAGTTGGTGCGCTCGGCCCAGCTGTTATTGCAACCAATCCTGCTATAGCTCCGTTGATCACCATGGTGACATCACTTTTGCCTGTCATAACAAGACTTAGGATTAAAGCTCCAAGAACTCCACCTGCAGCAGCCATGTTTGTATTTAAAAATACCTGACTTACTGCAATTGCACTTGCTTCATCACTTATGACAAGCTCAGAACCACCATTAAAACCAAACCAACCTAACCATAAGATCAATGTTCCTAAAGCTGCTAATGGTATATTTGATCCAGGCATAGGATTAACACTGCCATCAGATGAATATTTACCAGTTCTTGGTCCTAAAAGAGTTACAACACCAAGTGCTGCAGCAGCACCAAGAAGATGAACTGTTCCGGATCCAGCATAGTCAGAATATCCAAGTGTGCTTAAGAAACCTCCACCCCAATTCCAATAACCTTGAACAGGATAGATAAAAGCGGTGAGGATAACAGCAAAGATAAAGAATGGAATTAATTTCATTCTTCCTGCTACTGCTCCTGAGACAATTGACATTGCGGTGGCAACAAAGACCACTTGAAAAAAGAAGTCAGCTTGTTGAGAGTAATCCATTCCATAAGCCATACCAATTTCATCTAAAGGCATGTCAGTACTTAATCCCCAGGATGTTCCAATCGCAGGCAATATGCCATAGACGATTGCTTCTCCAGCATCATCAAGACCACCTGATATTGCAAAAACTGCATCTGAGGGATACATAAGCACAAAACCACATACTAAGTACATAACACATGCTATTGAAAACAAACCTAGATTTTTGGTAACGATTTCAGAAACATCTTTTTTCTGAACTAACCCTGCTTCAAGCATGGTGAATCCAGCTGCCATCCACATGACAAGTGCTCCTGACATAATTGCGTAGAACGTATCTAGTGCAAATTTA
The DNA here is from genome assembly GCA_003331545.1 of SAR86 cluster bacterium. GTDB lineage: Bacteria > Pseudomonadota > Gammaproteobacteria > Magnimaribacterales > D2472 > D2472. The sequence continues at coordinate 6,291 of QOPC01000033.1, read as the reverse complement.
ATTTCTTCCATAATAATCTCCTAATTAAATGGCTTCGTTGCCAGTTTCACCAGTTCTAATTCTGATGACTTCTTCAACGTTGGTTACAAATATTTTTCCATCACCAATTTTGCCGGTTCCAGCAGCGGTGGTAATGGTATCGGTTACTGCACTCAGCTTTTCGTCTTCAACAAGGATTTCTAATTTAATCTTTGGGAGAGTATCAACTGTATATTCAGCACCTCTGTACAATTCAGTATGGCCTTTTTGACGACCATAACCTTTAACTTCTGAGAGCGTTAAACCTTCAATACCAGCTTCAATAAGTGCTTCTCGCACCTCTTGGAGTTTGAATGGTTTAATTATCGCTATAACTAATTTCATGATTTATAGGCTAGCTGCGATTGAAAAATAGATTCCATCTTCATCTACGCCACTGTATCCTTCGTCAGTCATGTCATAAGCTGTAATACCACAATCATATGCGCCACAACTAAAGCCATAACTAATGGTTATGTTGTCACTCATTTCATCATATGTACCATAAGCAACAGACACTGGACCCATGCCGTATGATATTTCTGTGTAATCTGTAAAATCATCTTGTCCCATAGCATGGGTAAGACCAAAATTACCTAGACTGAAACCTAGAACTATTTCTTCAAAATCAAGTCCAAGTGTATTCTTTGGATAGTCAAAAGCGACATATCCAATGTCAATACCAAGATCACCTACAGAAAATCCATAGCCAAAATAGTAATCAAGTTCGCTTCCAGCTCCATCACTAAAGTTAACGTTTGATCCCCAAATACCAGCATAAAAACCAGATTCAGCTTCAAAATCAAAGCCACCCTGGATTGCTGGAGCATCACTTTGAGTCATGCCTCTCCAAACATAATCACTTGCGAAAGCAACATTTGCACTTACAGCTGCAAATGAAGGCATAGCAAGGATACCGACGAGTAATAACAATTTTTTCATAATTTCTCCTTATAATTTATGAAGTTACATTTAATACAATGCAATTTGCATGCCAAAATGGTTTTTATTATTTTCTGATCATTTTTTAATATTGATATGTATAATTTGGGATCGGTAATTAAACGTTTTAATTGGGAGACAAAGCATGGAATTAAACAATAAAGTAATAGCGATCACTGGAGGTGCTTCCGGCTTGGGTGAGGCTTCTACAAGACATTTTGTCGCTAATGGTGCAAAAGTGATGATTCTTGATATTAATGACGATAATGCAAAAGCGATTTGTGATGAGCTTGGTGATGAGAATGTGAAATATGTAAATACCAATATTATGGAAGAAGAGCCTGTTAAGGACGCTATGTCTAAAATCGAAGAGGCATTTGGTAAATTGCACGTTGCAATTAATTGTGCCGGAACTGGCTATGGGGCAAGAATTATCGGCAAAGATGCTCCTCATCCACTAGATCATTTCAAGTTCATTATTGACTTAAATTTAGTTGGAACATTTAATGTCATGCGTTTAGCTGCTGAACTAATGGATAAAAATGATGCTGGAGAAGATGGTGAGAAGGGTGTAATTATTAATACTGCTTCTATTGCAGGCTATGAAGGTCAGATTGGTCAATCAGCCTATAGCGCTTCAAAGGCTGGTGTTATTGGTTTAACACTCACTGCTGCAAGAGATCTTGCCAGACATGGGATTAGGGTTAACACCATTGCACCTGGAATCTTTGATACTCCTCTAATGAAATTGGCGCCAGATAAAGTGAGAGATCCTTTACTTGAATCTACCCAGTTTCCTCATAGGTTTGGAATTCCATCTGAATTTGGACATTTAGCTGCTCACATAGTTGAAAACTCATACTTAAATGGCGAAACAATTAGGCTTGATTCTGCCATGCGAATGAAACCAAGATAATGCAATACTCTGCATATTATGTTGAGGAGAATGATGGTGTATTTTCTGCTTCAATCTCAAGACTTGAGCTCGAAAAGCCAGCTGATGGGTTTGTTCAAATAAAAGTATCTCATTCATCTCTGAATTATAAAGATGCACTTTCAGCATCTGGAAACAAAGGGGTAACAAGAAATTATCCATTTGTTCCAGGAATTGATGCAGCGGGCACAATTACTGACGCTAATTCCTCACAATTTAGTGAAGGAGATGAAGTTATAGTCACCGGCTATGACATGGGTATGAATACTCCCGGCGGCTTTGGAGAGTTCATCAATGTTCCAGCAACCTGGGTTGTCAAAAAACCAAATAATTTAACTCATTTAGAATCTATGTCTATAGGAACCGCTGGACTGACGGCTGCAGCTAGCGTATTTAAAATACATGAATCTGCAATGGAATCAGACCTTCCTGTTTTAGTTTCAGGAGCGACTGGAGGCGTCGGTTCTATTGGTGTCATGCTGATGTCAAAACTAGGTAAAGAAGTTTCAGCACTTACAGGAAAATCTTCGTCAGTTGATTTTCTTAAATCTATAGGGGCTACAAATATAATTTTGCGCGATGAATATCTAGAGGCTCCCGCTAAAGCTATGGAGAGACCATTATTTTCATCTGCCATTGATACAGTTGGAGGCAAAATATTGAGTAAGATGCTTGCACAGATCTCTCCACATGGTGTCGTTGCATGTTGTGGTAACGTAGCTGGTATCGAAGTCAATACAACAGTTTTTCCATTCATACTTAGAGGGATATCTCTATGTGGGATTGATTCAGCTGAGTCACCGCTAGATTTCAAAACCAGTATTTGGGAGAAGTTTGCTAATGAGTGGAAGTTGGATCTTTCAACCTCAACTAAAATTATCGCTAAGCAAAATCTACAACAAGAGATCGATTTAATCCTCCAAGGCGGTCAAGAGGGAAGAGTTGTAATATCACATGAGGAATAATTATGTCAGATAAATATGATGAATATTTTGATTCAAAAGAAGCTAATGAAGACAGCAAATCAGATGCAAGAGTTGCACTGATAATCATCATAGTCTTTGTTATTGGAGTAGTTTTTTGGGTTTCAGGGCAATAATTATTCAGAAAGAAACTTTTCTGCATCAAGGGCTGCCATGCATCCGAATCCCGCCGAAGTAATAGCCTGCCTGTAGATTTGATCTGAAACATCACCTGCTGCAAAAACACCCGGCACGCTGGTTGCTGTAGCCAATCCATCTGTTCCAGATTTAATTGTGATGTAATCGTTTTTCATGTCTAGTTGACCCTTAAATATTCCAGTGTTTGGATGGTGGCCGATAGCAATGAAAACTCCCGTCAGTTCAATAATTTTATTTCCACCAAGAGTGTCAATTTGAATAGAGTTGACACCTTTCTCGTCTCCTAAAACTTCATGCAATTGAGAATCCCAATGCATTTCTATCTTGCCCTCATTGACAGCATCTGCAACTCTATCGCGAAGAATTTTTTCAGCTCTTAATTTATCTCTTCTATGGATAAGATGAACTTTTGAGCAAATTCTTGAGAGATACAAAGCTTCTTCAGCGGCAGTGTTGCCACCGCCGACTACTGCAACTTCTTGATCTCTGTAAAAAAAACCATCACAAGTCGCACATGCTGATACTCCCTTACCCAAAAATTCTTTTTCTGAGGGGAGACCTAGGTACATGGCGCTTGCTCCAGTTGAAATAATAAGAGAATCACAAGACCATTTCTGACTGCCATTTAACTTAAATGGAGTCTCAGATAAATTTGTTTCATCTATGTGATCATTTACTATTTGGACATCAAACATTTCTGCATGTTTTTTCATTCTTTCCATTAATTCAGGTCCTTGAAGCCCATCATGGTCTCCAGGCCAATTTTCAACATCAGTGGTCGTGGTAAGTTGCCCACCTTGTTCTGAGCCAGTAATTAGCAATGGTTTTAGTCCAGCCCTTGCCGCATAAATACCAGCAGCATAGCCGGCCGGACCTGAGCCGAGAATAATAAGTTTATGATGTTGATATTCCATGAGTGAATTATAAGATAGAGATTAAAGAAATTGTTATCTTTTCCAACTAAATGAGCTTTATCTTAATATAATATATAAAAAAGGAGTTTCTCATCGCTAAACGATCGAACCAATCTGATTTATCAGCAGGCACATTAAAAAATGTTTTAGCATTTCTTTGCTTGGGTTTAGTTCTTTATATTTTTGTATCCCTAGTATCTTATTCTGCTCTGGATCCAAGCTTATCTTCAGTAAGTTCACTTTCAGCCTCCGTTGAAAATTTAGGAGGCCCTTTTGGAGCTTACCTCTCTGATGCTTTATTTTCTCTAGCTGGAATTGGTGCCTATCTCATACTATTTATTCTTACATTTGAAGCTGTGAGACTGCTATTCTTCTTTATCCCTTCTGACAACACTAATAAAGCTATTAAGTTTTTTTCAGCATTGTTTTTACTGTCTTCATTCTCAGCTTTGTGTGAATTTTATTTTTCCGGAGATTTATTTCCTCAATCATCATCAGGTGGATTACTGGGCTCTTTTGTATTTGTTAATCTTTCAAATATTTTTGGAGTAGTGGGCTCTCTTATTTTTGTTGTAATTTTTTTCCTTGCTTCACTGTCCTTAACTTTTTCATTTTCTTGGCTATTTGTTTTTGACTCACTAGGAAGAAGCTTAAGTTTTTTATTAACAGAGCTGAGTAGTCAATTCAGTAAATTTGCCAGAATAATTTTTCAAACGATTAGATCGGTTGATTTATCAAAATTTAAAAATAATAAAAGAGAAATACCTAAATCTTCGGTGATTGATGCTAAACCCAGAGAGCTAAACTTATCTAATACGTCCTCTGCAAGTTTAGAATCTGGGGAGAAAAAAGAGGAAATAGTAAGTGCTCCAGCAAGTAATGAGCCTATCCAAAATGAGTCTGCTGCAAGTGCAACAGTTTACAAGTCAAAAGATAAAAATCCAAACACACAAATGCCAACAACTGATCTGCTTGATAGAGTTCTTGATGATGGCTCATCACTAACAAAGGATGAGCTAGATAAAGTCGCTGACGACCTTGAAATAAAACTATTAGAGTTTGGTGTTGAAGCAAAAGTAGTATCTGTTATTCCTGGTCCGGTAGTAACAAGATTTGAAACACAACCAGCACCCGGGACAAAAGCAAGCAGAATTACAAATATTGCTCAAGACATTGCTAGGTCTCTTTCAGTGACAAGTGTTAGGGTTGTCGAGGTTATTCCAGGCAAACCCTATGTTGGTATAGAAATCCCAAACACCAATAGAAAAATGGTTCGACTAACTGAGATTTTATCTTCAGATAAATTCAATGATTCCAAATCACCTTTATCTATGGCGCTTGGACAGGACATCGCTGGCAAGCCAATTGTCGTTGATCTTGCAAAAATGCCTCACTTATTAGTTGCAGGTACAACAGGTTCTGGTAAATCAGTTGGCATTAATGCAATGCTTTTAAGTTTGTTATTTAAATCAGACCCTGAAGATGTTCGACTCATAATGATTGATCCAAAAATGTTAGAGCTTTCTGTTTACGAAGGGATTCCTCATCTTCTTACACCTGTCATTACCGATATGACAGATGCATCAAATGGTTTGAGATGGTGTGTTGCCGAGATGGATAGAAGATATAAATTAATGTCTCAAATGGGCGTAAGAAATTTAGCAGGCTTTAATGAAAAAGTTGCTGAAGCAAAATCTTCAGGATCTCCTTTGTTCGATCCATTTAATGAAGATGAGGAAATCATGCTTGAAGAACTTCCTTCAATTGTGGTGGTGGTTGACGAATTTGCTGACATGATGATGCTTGTTGGTAAAAAGGTAGAGCATTTGATTGCAAGAATTGCGCAAAAGGCAAGGGCCGCTGGCATTCATTTAATTCTTGCAACGCAGCGTCCATCTGTGGATGTTATCACTGGTTTAATCAAAGCAAATATTCCAACAAGAATCGCATTCCAGGTCTCTTCAAAGATAGATTCTAGAACAATCCTTGATCAAGGTGGTGCCGAACAATTGCTTGGTGCAGGTGACATGCTTTATTTGCCAGCAGGACAGGGCGTTCCCGAAAGAGTGCATGGCGCTTTTGTCGGTGACGATGAGGTTCACAGAGTTGTAGATAGTTGGAAGAAAAAAGCTGAACCAAATTATCTAGATGAGATTACATCTGACTTACAAGCAACAGGCCCAATACCAGGTTGGTCAGATTCTGATAATTCTAGTTCTTCTGAAGAGGATGATGAGCTTTACGATGAGGCAGTTAACTTCGTAATTGAGTCTAGAAGAGCATCTATTTCAGCGGTTCAAAGAAAATTAAGAATTGGATATAACAGAGCTGCAAGAATTATAGAGTCTATGGAAATGGCTGG
>QOPC01000032.1 GCA_003331545.1 SAR86 cluster bacterium | reverse complement strand
TCAAGCTCATCAGAAAAAATTTCAGCCAAGCCTTTGATTCCAAATTTTGAAACTGAATAGGCTCCCCAAAAAGCTCTTCCAACATTAGCAACTCCTGAGGAGGTAAATATGATTCTTGGCATAGCAGAATTTTCAAGAATTTTTTTCAAGGTTTTGGTAAGAAGAAAAGGAGCTCTTAGATTAATATTTAATACTTCATCCCATTGTGACAATTCATAATCCTCAAGAGGTGTCATAGTTCCTAGAATTGCAGCATTATGAATAATGCCATCTAAAGAGATAAACTCTTCAGCAATCACTCTTAGTATTTCCTGAGCTGATTCGTTATTGAGCAAACTAAGATCTGCTTGCAAGATCAGATGTTTTTGAGATTGATATGAGTGATCCAATTGGTCATAAACTTTATCTAGTTTAGAAGAATCTTTGCCGAGAAGAATAATATTAGAACCCAGTTTTGAAAACTCTATAGCCAAGGCCTTACCAATGCCATCAGTCGCTCCAGTGATAAGTATTGTTTTGTGAGAAAGATCCATTTATAGCTTAGAAATTAATTGATATAACTCATTTGGATGGTTGGCTCCATGAATATGTTTGTCATGGTCAGTTGCTTTAAGTGAATATCCAAAATAACAAGCGATCACTTTAGTGCCGGCATTGATTCCTGCCTCAAGATCCTTTAGATGATCACCAACATATAAACAATCACTTGGCTGCACGCCTAAATTTTTGCAGCCTTTTAAAATCCCTTCAGGATCGGGCTTAATATTGGTTATATGATCAGGACATACAAGGGTTTTACAATTTTTAAATGCAATCTCATTTTTTAATATTGGCGCAGCAAAACGCAAAGGCTTATTTGTTACTATTCCATAGGGAATATCATCTTTCTCGAGCGAAACTAGCATCTCTTTAATTCCATCAAAAGCTCCACCAAATTTGAGGAGGTTAGATTCATATTCTTCTAAAAGTTCTTGTCTTAAGACAGCACACCTTTCATCAGAAATATTAATATCGAAACCTAAACTTACAAGCTTCCAGCTTCCATCAGATACATGATTTCTAATAATTTCTGGATCAATTTTTGGTTGGTTATGCTTTCTGAGCAAATTATCTAAGCTAACAATAAAATCTGGAGCCGAGTCTAAAAGTGTGCCGTCAAGATCAAACAGAACACCTTTAGGCATTTTTAGATCCATGCATCATATAATTAACTCCCAAATCATCATTTAAATTTGCTGTATGGAAAATGGGGTTATAAAACATCCCTTTACTCTCAATTAATTTTATACCCGCATTTCGCATGTGCCGTTCTAACTCTGATGGTTTAATAAATTTACTCCACTCATGAGTTCCTTTCGGTAATATGTTAAAAATATACTCAGCACCAAGAATTGCAGTAACAAATGATCTTGGATTTCTGTTTAAAGTTGAAAGAAACATTTGACCATCAGGTCGTAAAAGATCAGAACATGCTTTGATGAGCTGACCTGGATCTGGAACATGCTCAATAACTTCTAGGCATGCAACCACATCAAAACTTTCTGACTCTGTTTTAACCATTTCTTCAGCAGTGATAAGTTTGTAGGCAATATCTGATTCCATTTTTGCTGCATGTAAACGAGCAACCTCTATGTTAGCTTCAGTTACATCTATTCCAGTAACATGAGCTCCTTTTGCATTTAGCGCTTCAGCTAAAAGGCCTCCACCGCAACCTACATCTAATACTTTTAGATTCTTTAGACTAGATTTTGAGTCGATGTAATTTGCACGGAGAGGATTAATTACGTGCAGGGGCTTGAAATCACCTGTTGGATCCCACCAATTTTCAGCTATTTCAGCAAACTTATTTACTTCATTTTGATCAATATTTTGAGTCATAGTCACTTCTTATATTAAGGTGGCAGATTACATCATTGCATGCAAGAATAGACAAGTTTATTATTTTTTACAAAAGGATGCTAACAATATGTCAGACAATCCAGTTGCCATAATTACGGGAGGCAGTAGGGGTGTTGGAGCTGCCGCTGCAAAAATGTTATCTGATAATGGGTGGAACGTAATGATCACTTGCTCTTCCTCAATTAACGAAGCAAAAACAGTAGCCAAAAACTGCTCAAATGAAGCTTCAGAGGTCTATGCCTTTCAGGCTGATGTCTCAAATAATGATGACTGCCTTGCTACCATTAATAAAGCTTTAGAAAAATGGAACAGGATCGATGCTTTGGTTAATAATGCCGGAACGACTAAATTTGTTTGGGATCACTCAGACTTAAACAGTCTTGATGCTGACGATTTTCAAAATATTTATAGTGTGAATGTTATTGGTCCATTTCAGATGGTAAAAGCATCAAAAAAATACCTCCTCAAGAGTAAAAATCCTTGCGTTGTGAATGTATCATCAATCGGTGGCACTAAGGGTATTGGTAGTTCCCTTGCATATGCTTCCTCTAAAGGAGCCTTGAATACTATGACTTTATCTATGGCAAGAAATTTAGGACCAATAAGAGTAAATGCGGTGTGCCCCGGATTTATTGAAGGAGAGTGGCTAAGAAAAGGTATGGGTCCCGAAATGTTCGAGGCAGTCAAATTGCGTGTTAAAACTACTACTCCGTTAAAAAAAACATGTACACCAGAATCTGTTGCTGAAGTAATAATAAGTTTGATTGAAAAAAGTGAATTAGTTACTGGTCAATTAGTAACTGTAGATGGTGGCGCAAGTCTTAACTTGTAATTTATTATTTAATTTTGAAAGTACTGAGCTAATTTAATAATTATAAAATTGACTTTAATTTTTTTTATTTATTGACATTAACTCTTAAATAACTTGCAATGTACTACACGTATTTATATTAAAAAATTATGCATATTGTTGCTTTAAAATCTCCAGATTCTAGGGATCTACGCTCAGTGATTCATCCTGACACTATTGAGAAAATCGTTTCTCTTAAGGGAGTTTCAGTTTCATTTGAATCTGGAATTGGAGATGGGATAAATGTTTCAGATCAAACTTTTGTTGATCTAGGTTTAAGAGCTTTATCAAGAGATGAGTGTTTGTCAGACGGCAATCTTATAATTACCCCATCCTCTCTATCACACGACGAAGTAGCAAAAGTGCAGCAGGGATCTACTGTTTTGGGAATGGTAAATCCTTTCTATGCAATAGAGGAGATGAAGGCGTTAAATAATTCAAAGATTAATGTTGTCAGTATGGAATTCATTCCAAGGATTACCAGGGCGCAAAAAATGGATGTACTAAGTTCACAGGCAAACCTTGCAGGATATGCTGCTGTATTAGAAGCTGCTCAACACTTATCTTCGGCATTGCCTATGATGATGACAGCAGCCGGAACTTTAAAACCAGCAAGGGTTTTTGTAATTGGTGTCGGAGTAGCAGGTTTGCAGGCCATTGCAACCGCAAAAAGACTGGGCGCTAGGGTAGAAGCTTTCGACACCAGAGATGTTGTTGAAGAGCAAGTCAAATCACTTGGTGCAAAGTTTGTAAAGATTGACTTGGGAGATACAGGTCAAACCGATCAAGGATACGCAAAAGAACTTACCCCTGAGCAAATAGCCAAACAAAAAGAGCTTCAAAGCCTCGTTTGCGAAAGATCAGATATAGTCATTACAACAGCTCAAATTTTTGGAAGACCGGCTCCTAAAATTATCGATGATAAAACCATAAAAAAAATGAAACCCGGAAGTGTGATTTTTGACATGGCGGTAGAAACAGGCGGAAATGTCGAAGGTTCAATAGTTGATGAAGTGGTCGATGTAAATGGTGTCAAATTGGTAGGAGTCTCCTACCTAGCCTCAAAAGTCTCTAGCCATGCATCTTTTGCTCTTTCAAATAATATTATTAACTGGATTGCTGATTTTTATGATGAAGAGTCAACTAAAATTAATTTTGATTTTGAAGATGAGGTCATTCAAAGCAGCGTGCTTGCATTTGAAGGCAAAATATTAAATGAGAGGTTCGCATAATGGAGATATATATATTATTAGGATTTGTCCTTTTGCTATCTATTTTTTTAGGACTAGAGCTAATAGCAAAAGTACCAAGTACCTTGCACACCCCTTTGATGTCGGGAGCTAATGCTATTTCTGGAATTGCGCTGGTAGGGGCATTAATGCTCTCAAGTGCTGGTCAAATGCAGGATCTTTTAGCTTTTGGCGCAATATTATTTGCGTCCATTAATGTATTTGGTGGTTATCTAGTTACCAATAGAATGTTGAGCATGTTCAAAAAGAAGTAAATTATGGAAAATTTTATCAATATTCAAGTCATTCAAAATGTTGTTTATATTATCTCTTCTGTAATGTTTATCCTTGGCATTAAGATGCTAGGAAAGGAAGCAACAGCTGTCAGGGGAAATTATTTATCTGCTCTAGCTATGTTTTCTGCTGTTGCAGTAACTTGTTTAAGCCTTGAAATAGACATAAAAATAATTCTTGCAGGCGTAATAATAGGTGGTCTTGTTGGTTCTTTGATTGCAATAAAAGTAAAAATGACAGCTATCCCTGAGATGGTAGCTCTATTTAATGGTTTTGGCGGTTTAGCAACATTCTTAATTGCTTGGTCTCAATTTAATGAGACTGGTAACTCTATGTTTCAACATGCATTAATAATGTTAACGATATACATTGGTGGAATCACATTTTCTGGATCTTTAATAGCTTATGGGAAGCTTTCTGAGAAATTGAAGTTAGGAAAAGGATCCATAATTACAAATATTTTTATTTCCTTTTTTTATCTAAGCATGCCAGCTCTAATATATGCCATAGCTGAGCCTTCGATATCACAACTTATTCCTCAAGTCCCATCTTACTTTTTAATTTTCTTGGGCCTGACTCTTATTGCTGGTATTGGTTTTGTAATGCCTATTGGAGGTGGAGACATGCCTGTTGTGATCTCTCTCTTAAATTCCTTGTCAGGAATTGCTGCTGCTTTTGCAGGCTTGCTGCTGCTTAATAATGTATTAATTGTTGCTGGATCATTGGTTGGAGCTAGTGGACTAATTCTTACTGTGATTATGGCCAAAGCAATGAACAGGACTATTATCAATATTCTTTTTGTAGGATATGCATCTTCGAGTCAAGCAACCTCTTCTGAGGACCAGGGAGAAGTGAAACCAATTACGGCTGATGATGCCTATTTAATACTTGAAAATGCATCAAGCGTTCTAGTGATTCCTGGTTATGGTATGGCAGTAGCACAAGCACAGCATGTTGTTCGCGAGATGGGCGAGCTTTTGGAGGATAATGGTACGGAAGTGAAATATGGCATACATCCAGTTGCAGGACGCATGCCTGGCCATATGAATGTCCTTCTTGCTGAAGCAAACGTTTCATATGACTTGCTTGCAGAGCCTGATGATGTAAATCCTTCAATGGACTCAATTGATGTTGCAATAGTCATTGGTGCTAATGATGTAGTAAATCCCTCCGCAACTGAGGAAGAAGGCAGCCCAATATACGGCATGCCTATTATAGAAGTTCATAATGCCAAAACAGTATTTGTTCTCAAAAGATCAATGTCATCTGGCTTTGCTGGCGTTCAAAATCCATTATTTTTTAAAGAAAATACTAGGATGTTATTTGGCGATGCGAAGGAATCAATTGGCCAAATTGTTGCTGAATTTAAAGACTAAAATACCCCCGAAGTATGGTAAAATTTGTCCCTAATTAAGGGAATTTCCTGCACATAAAAATAATAGCTTTTAGGGCTTAAAAATGAGTGATTTTGCAAAACAAATCTTACCAATAAACATAGAGGATGAGCTCAAAACATCCTATCTAAGCTATGCAATGAGCGTTATTCATGGCAGAGCACTCCCAGATGTGAGGGATGGTCTAAAACCGGTTCATAGACGCATTCTTTTTGCACAACATGTCCTCAGAAATACTTATCGACAACCATATAAAAAATCTGCGAGAGTGGTAGGCGATGTTATTGGAAAATATCATCCTCATGGAGACTCTGCAGTATATGAGGCTATGGTTAGAATGGCCCAAGATTTCTCTATGAGATATACATTGGTTGAGGGTCAAGGCAACTTCGGTTCTATAGATGGAGATTCTCCAGCTGCCATGCGTTACACAGAAGTCAGGATGGCAAAAATTACTGACATGATTCTTAATGATATTGAAAAAGAAACTGTGAGCTATTCTCCAAACTATGATGGAACAGAGCAAATACCAGATGTAATGCCAACAAGAATACCTGCTTTGCTTGTTAATGGTTCTTCAGGAATTGCTGTTGGAATGGCTACAAATGTTCCACCACATAACCTCACTGAGGTTTTAAATGGTTGCTTGCTTTTGCTAGATAAACCAAAAGCCACCATAGATGAAATTATTCAAATTATTACTGGGCCAGACTTTCCAACTGGCGGAACAATTGACGGAAGAATTGGAATTTACGAGGGTTATAAAACAGGAAGAGGAATAATACATGTTAGAGCTAAAACGTCTGTTGAAGAGGATAAATCAGGGAAGAGCTCACTAATAATTAATGAAATCCCATACATGGTTAATAAAGCTAAGATGCTTGAAAGAATTGCTGAAATGGTAAAAGAAAAAAAGATCGATGGCATTAGTGAAATTAGAGATGAATCAGATAAAGATGGTTTGAGAGTCGTTATTGAAGTTAAACGAGGTGAATCGGTCGAAGTGTTAGAGAATAATTTGTTTTCTCAATCGCAGCTCGAGCAATCATTCGGAATTAATTTTACTGTCCTTGTTGATGGCCAACCTCGTGTATTAAACATTAAAGAGATTCTTCAGGAGTTTATTAAACATCGTAAAGATGTTGTTACTAAAAGAACAAAATTTGACTTAAGAAAAGCTAAAGATAGAGGCCATATTGTAGAAGGCTTGATGGTTGCCATAGCGAATATTGACGAAGTGATTAAAATTATTAAGAAATCTAAAGATACAAAGATTGCCGCAACTGAACTTTGCAAAAAATCTTGGAAAGCAGGACCCATTGAAGCCATTCTTAAAAAAGCCGGAAAAGACGCCTGTCGCCCAAAAGGTCTTTCATCTGATTACGGCATTAAAGGAAAAAATTATAAATTATCTCCTGATCAAGCTAAATCTATTCTTGAACTGAGGCTCGGTAGGTTAACAGGCTTAGAGCAGGATAATTTATCATCAGAATTTAATGAGATTTTAGATGTGATACTTGAGCTTCAAAAAATCCTTGATGATAAAGAAACTCTTATGAAATTGATTAAAGATGAATTAATTGAAGTCAGAGAAAACTTTGGTGATGAAAGAAAAACTAGTATTAATGATACTCGCCATGATATATCTAATGAAGATCTGATCCCAGAAGAAACAAGAGTATTAACTTTATCAAGAAGCGGATATGCAAAAACTCAACCTCTTGATGAATATAGAGAGCAGCGAAGAGGTGGGGTGGGTAAAGCAGGTGCAAAAGTTAAAGAAGAAGATCTTATACAAAACCTATATGTTCTAAGCTCTCATAGTCAGCTACTGTGTTTTACTACCAAAGGTAAAGTTTTTTGGTTAAAAGTTTATGAGGTTCCAGTAGCTAGCAGAACTTCTAAAGGCAGACCCTTGGTTAACATGTTAAAACTCGACGACGATGAGACAGTTACTCAAATATTGCCCGTGGATGAATTTACAGAGGACAAATTCATTTTCATGGCTACCAGAAATGGAGTTGTTAAAAAAACAAATTTAAATCTATTTCATAAAAAATATAAATCTGGTATCAAGGCAATTCGATTGGATGAGGATGATAAATTGGTGGGAACAGTTATTACAAATGGTAATGACGATATTTTGCTATCTTCCTATTCAGGTAAATTGATAAGATTCCATGAATCAAAAGTTCGCCCTATGGGCAGAACCGCAAGAGGAGTTAAGGGGATAACATTAAAAGATGGCATGAAAGTAATATCTTTGATCAAAGGTGATCCGACTAAAACTATTTTATGTTTATCTGAAAATGGTTTTGGTAAGCGAACAAAATTAGAGGATTTCCCTTCCTATAACCGAGGCGGCCAAGGGGTTATCGCTTTAAAAACTAGTGATAGAAATGGGAACATGGTTTCGGCTATTGCTGTTGATGAAAATGATGGAATTATGCTGATTAGTGATAAAGGTACCTTAATTAGAACAGCTATTAGTCAAATCCCAACTTTGGGCAGAAATACTCAAGGGGTAAAAGTTATCTCACCCAAAGATGAAGAGAAATTAATTGAGGGTGTCAGAATACCTCCTGAAGAAGAAGAGGGTGAATAATGAGAAAATGGAATTTTTCAGCAGGTCCTGCTGCTATTCCTGAAGAAGTCTTATTGGAAGCTCAGAATGAAATGCTTGAGTGGCAAGGCTCAGGGATGTCTGTGATGGAAATGAGTCACAGGTCTGAAGAATATATGACTTTGGCAGATAAAGCTCGCCAAGATTTAATAGATCTACTAGAGATACCAAGCAACTATCAAGTGTTATTTCTTCAAGGTGGAGCTACGCTTCAATTTTCTATGATGCCAATGAATTTTGGCTCAAATAAAGTTACGGATTATCTCTTAACAGGCAGTTGGTCAAAGAAAGCGGTTAATGAAGCCAAAAATTTAACAAGTGTTAATATTGTAGCCTCTTCAGAGGAATCAAATTTTAATCACGTCCCCAATGAAGGCGATTGGAATTGTTCTTCTGATGCAGCATATTTACATTATGTTGCCAATGAAACGATTCAGGGCAATGCTCTTCATGCTCCACCTGCATCAAACGCACCTTTAATAGCTGATATGTCATCTGTAATACTAAGTGAGCCTATTGATGTGTCAAAATTTTCTATGATTTATGCCGGTGCTCAAAAAAATATTGGTCCTGCTGGCTTAACTATTTGCATTATTCAAGACGAATTTTTAGATTTAGCTTCTACAGAGCTTCCTGGAATGCTTCAATATGCTAAACACGCTGATGCCGACTCTATGTTTAACACACCCCCAACTTTTGCTTGGTATTTATCTGGTAAAGTATTTGCGTGGTTAAAGGGTAATGGTGGATTAAATTCCATGGGTAAAATTAATAATTTGAAAGCTAGAAAGCTATATGATTTTATTGATGGATCTAATCTTTATTCAAATCCAGTTGCCATTGAAAATAGGTCTATTATGAATATTCCTTTTTTGCTAGCCAATTCAGATTTAGATTCAATTTTTTTACAAGAATCAAAAAGTGCAGGCTTGCTAAATTTAAAAGGACATAGATCTGTTGGCGGTATGAGAGCAAGTGTTTATAATGCAACCCCTCCTGAGGCAATTGATGCATTAATTAATTTCATGGGAGATTTTGAAACTAAGCACGGATAAAGTAGTGAGTATAAATAAATTAAAATCTATCAGAAAAAAAATTGATTCAATAGATCATCAATTATTAGAACTGATTCAAAACCGAGGCTCTTTAGCACAAGAGATTGGAGATCTTAAAGCTTTAATTGCTTCTAACACTTCATTTTATAAACCCAATAGAGAGGCAGAAATACTTAGAAACATTTCTAAATTAAGCAAAGGACCAATTTCAGAAAAAAAGATTAAATATATCTTTAAAGAAATTATTTCATCATGTTTATCATTAGAGGAAGAGCTAACCATTGCATTTCTTGGTCCTCAGGGCACTCACTCCGAAGCAGCTGCAATCAGACATTTTGGCTCTTCCGCATTGCGCTCACCCAGATCAACCATCGAAGATGTGTTTCATCAGGTACGTACAGGCTCAGTTAATTTTGGAATAGTGCCTGTAGAAAATTCTTCAGAGGGAGTAGTAAATGCTACTTTGAATTGCTTAGCTGACGAGGAAATCAAAATTTGCGGAGAGACGTACCTGCCAATTCATCATCAACTTGCCTCAGCAAAAAAATTTAAGTTATCAGATGCAGAAATTGTTGCATCTCATCCTCAAGCTCTTGGACAATGCAGCAAATGGCTTGATGCAAATCTGCCAAATGCAAGAAGAGAAGCCACATCCAGCACTGCTGATGCTGCAAAGTTTTCTAAAGAAAATAAAAAAACCTTATGTATTGTGAGCTCTCTAGCCGTTAAACAATATAATTTGCAGCAGTATCAAAAAAACATTGAAGATTTTTCAGGGAATAACACAAGATTTCTAGTTATAGGGCATATAGATATTGAGCAAACAAAAAATGATAAAACCTCTTTTTTGATTCAGACTAAAAATAAGCCTGGGGCACTTATTGATATTCTAGAGCCATTTAATAAAAGAAGAATTAACTTAAATAGAATTGAGACTCGTCCCTCAAGAGAATCATCAAGTGCACATAATTTTTTTATAGATAGTGATGGCCATCAAAAAGATTCAAAGTTGAAGCAAGTAATTTTAAGTCTTAAAAAATTAGGCATATCTGTTCGTGTCCTTGGTTCATATCCTTCAGAATCATGAGTAAAGATATTCTAAATAATCTTAATCCTGGGATTGAAGATTTGCATCCTTACGAACCCGGCCGGTTTATCGATGAAGTTATAAAGGAATTCGGTCATAAAGAAGTTGTAAAGCTAGCAAGTAACGAAAATCCCCTTGGGGCATCTCCAAAAGCGCTGGCTAAAATAATTGAACTTCAAGATGATTTACATTTATATCCTGATGGAAATGGAACAAACCTTAAAACGCAAATTGCTAAAAAAGAAGCTACCTCAATTGAGAACATTATTATTGGAAATGGCTCTAATGAGATATTAGAGCTCGCTGCCAGAGCATTTTTAAATCCCTCTACTTCCAGTATTGCGTCTAAACACGCATTTGCAGTTTATAAAATAGTTACTCAATCAGCTGGGGCAAAATTGATTGAGGTGCCAACAGTTAACTGGGGCCATGATTTAGAATCTTTTGCAGATCATTTGCAAGAAAATACCTCAGTAATATTTATAGCTAATCCAAATAATCCAACTG
>QOPC01000031.1 GCA_003331545.1 SAR86 cluster bacterium | reverse complement strand
CCATCAAATCAAATGGCTTCCTATCAAGTGGACGGACTTTCTGGAGCCACATTAACTAGTAGGGGTGTGACGAATATGCTTGCATTCTGGTTTGGTCAAAGTGGCTATCAAGAAACACTAAAAAATATTAACTATGAAAGTTAAGCAATATAAAGAGGTTCTTACGAAACCCCTATTGGAAGAAAATCCTATTACGTTACAAATTCTCGGTATATGTTCTGCGCTAGCTGTAACTAGTAATCTTTCCGTAACATTGGTGATGTGCGTTGCACTTACAAGCGTTGTATCTTTTTCTAATCTCTTCATTAGCATAATCAGAAACTACATCCCTAGTAGTGTAAGAATCATTGTTCAAATGACAATCATCGCATCTCTTGTGATAGTGGTTGATGAATTGCTTAAAGCATATGATTATGAAACCAGTAAGAAACTTTCTGTTTTTGTAGGCCTTATTATTACTAATTGTATCGTTATGGGAAGGGCCGAAGCCTTTGCTATGAAAGAGAAGCCATTTATAAGTTTTCTAGATGGTCTAGGAAATGGCTTAGGTTACAGTGTTATTTTAATTGCAGTTGCTATTGTTAGAGAATTATTTGGAGCAGGAACACTGATGGGTTTTGAAATTTTACCCCTTGTTTCAAATGGCGGATGGTATCCAGCAAATAATCTTTTGTTGCTCCCACCTAGTTCATTTATCCTTATTGGCTTGATGATTTGGGGGATAAGAGCATACAAAACAGATCAAATTGAACCTAACGAATATAAATTATCCAGTCATAAAACAGCCCCTGATTTATCAAAAAGAGAGCTAAATGTTTGAACATTATCTCAGTATCTTTATAACAACGGTATTTATAGAAAATATTGCTTTGTCAGTATTTCTGGGAATGTGTACTTTTATTGCTATTTCTAAAAAGATAGATGCAGCATTTGGATTGGGTGTTGCTGTTATTGTTGTTTGTCTGATAACAGTTCCTTTGAACAATTTAATCTATAACTCAATCTTAAAAGAAGGAGCACTAGCATGGGCTGGTCTTCCAAATGTAAATTTAGAATTTGTTGGATTGATAAGTTACATAGGCGTAATAGCAGCAGCAGTTCAAATCCTGGAAATGTTCTTGGATAGATTTGTTCCTGCTCTTTACAATGCATTAGGCGTCTTCTTACCGTTAATCACAGTTAATTGTGCAATTCTTGGCGCATCTTTGTTTATGATTGAAAAAGATCTTAAATTTGGAGAAAGTGTTGTTTATGGTCTGGGTGCAGGAGTTGGTTGGGCAATGGCAATTGTTGTATTGGCTGGCATAAGAGAAAAACTGAAATATTCCGATATTCCCGATGGATTACAAGGTCTTGGAGTAACATTTTTAATAGTTGGATTGATGAGTTTTGGCTTCATGTCATTTGGGGGAATATCCCTTTAAAAACATATTTTAGGAACTATATAAGGTAATTATGCAAATCGATTTATTTTTAGGCGTTATTTCATTTACTGGGGTTGTTTTGCTGCTTGTAGCGATCATTATTGCTGCAAGAAGCCAATTAGTTAGCTCTGGCAATGTGTCAATTGAGATTAACGGAGATTCGTCTAATCCAATTGTTGTTCCATCTGGTAATAAGTTGTTACAAACACTTGCTGAAAATAAAATTTTTCTGTCATCTGCTTGCGGAGGTGGAGGCACTTGCAGCCAATGTAAATGTCAAATAGCAGATGGCGGCGGGTCTATCCTACCGACTGAAGAATCTCACTTTAATTCAAAGGAAAAAAAAGATGGCTGGAGACTTTCTTGTCAGGTATCAGTGAAAAATGATTTAAAGATTACCATTCCTGAAGAGGTCTTTGGAGTTAAAGAATGGGAGTGTGAAGTTGTTTCTAATGACAATGTTGCAACTTTTATCAAAGAACTTATTTTGAAGTTACCAGAGGGCGAGGATGTTCATTTTAAAGCTGGAGGTTATGTTCAACTAGAGGCTCCTGCCTACAAAGATCTTACTTACAAATCCTTCGATGTTGCTGATGAATACAGAGAAGATTGGGATAAATTTAAAATCTGGGATAACGTAGCAAATAATTCTGAGCCGATCATTAGGGCCTATTCGATGGCAAATTACCCCGATGAAAAAGGAGTCTTAAAATTTAATATTAGAGTTGCAAGTCCTCCACCGGGTTCTTCTGATATACCTCCTGGTTTGATGTCATCTTGGACTTTCAATCTAAAGCCAGGTGATAGAGTAAGAGTATTTGGCCCATTTGGTGAGTTCTTTGCGAAGGAAACTCCTTCAGAAATGGTTTTTATTGGTGGTGGAGCAGGAATGGCTCCCATGCGAGCTCATATCTTCGATCAATTGCTAAGAATTAACAGTGGTAGAAAAATATCATTTTGGTATGGTGCTAGAAGCCTAAAAGAAATGTTTTATGTTGATGATTTTAATAAATTAGCTGAAACAAATGAAAATTTTGAATGGCATGTTGCACTCTCTGATCCGCAGCCCGAGGATGATTGGGATGGGCATACTGGTTTCATACATCAAGTTATTTTTGAAAATTATCTCAAATCACATAAAGCTCCAGAAGATTGTGAATTTTATATGTGTGGCCCACCAATGATGAACAAGGCATGCATAGATATGCTAATCAATCTTGGCGTTGAGCCAGAAAATATAATGCTCGATGATTTTGGTGGTTAAAATATATTTTTGAATAGATTAGCACTATCAAAGTTAATAGCTCTACTTGTAGGCTTTGTATGTATCCTGTTTGCTTACAACTATAATAAATCTGCTACATATATATCGTCTGGACCTATTTTTGGGAGTTCATGGAAGTTAGTATCTACAGAATACATTACTGATTCATTAAAACAATCCATCCAAACCGAGTTAAATAGAATTGATTTAATTGCATCGAATTACAAAACTGAGTCGGAGCTCTCATTCATAAATAAAGCACCAATTGATGAAATTATAGACGTTTCCAGTGAAATGTTTATTTTGCTTAGTTTTGCAGAAGATCTATATAAAAAAACTGATGGGCTTTATGATATTACCCTTGGAAGCTTAGTAATTAATGAAGGTTTTGGGCCACCCACTCCGATGGTTGATAAATCAATTCAAGTATCATCAAAAAGGTTTCAATTTGTTTCTGATAATTCAATTATTAAAAATGATAATTTTCAATTTGATCTCTCATCTATCGCTAAAGGTTTTGCTGTTGATTCGATAGCCCAAATTTTAATTGAGGCAAATAAAAATAATTTTTTAATAGATATTGGTGGAGAAATCATTATAAGTGGATCAAAGCATAATAAACCTTGGGTTATAGGTATTCAAGATCCTTCTAGCATCAATGATTCATCTAGTTTTAATATCATTGCTAATAATTTTTTAGCAGTTGCAACTTCTGGTGAGTACCGAAACTTCAAATACAATGATGATGGGGCCATGACCAGTCATACCTTTAATCCAATATCAAAACTATCAATCTCTAATAAATCCTATTCAGTGACAGTTGTTTCGAAAAACTCATCTATGGAGGCAGATGCACTAGCAACTGCTCTAAATGTAATGGGCCCTAATAAAGGTATTGAATTTGCAAATGAACAAGATCTTTCAGTTATGTATATAATGCAAGGAAATAATTTGATTAAATCGAATTCTTGGAGTTACAGTGATTGAATTTATAACAATATTTATTGTAATAGCAATTTCTTTTGCGGCAATTGCGATTGGTGTTATTGTTAAAAATAAACCTATAGCAGGAAGTTGCGGCGGCATGGCTAACTTAGAAGATGGTGCGCCTTGTCAAATATGCGGACGCACCACCACAGGGGGATGTGAGGAATAATTAGAATTGATTCATTGTGTTGTCTTCGCCTGAAGCCTTAAGGGCCGCTTCACCAGCAAAATACTCTTTATGATCATCGCCCATATCAGAACCGGCCATGTTTTGATGTTTTACACATGCTATTCCCTGGCGAATCTCTTTTCTTTGAACGCCTTCAACATAGCCAAGCATTCCTTTCTCTCCAAAATATTCTTTAGCTAAATTATCTGTAGATAAAGCAGCGGTATGATAAGTGGGCAAAGTGATTAAATGATGAAATATTCCAGCTTCTCTAGCAGCATCAGCTTGAAATGTTTGTATTTTTTTATCTGCCTCAAGACCAAGTTCAGTTTCATCATATGTCTCATTCATAAGATCGTCTCGATTATAATCTGACATATCCGATCCGCTCTCTAACATTGAATCAAATACTTGCTGTCTAAAGTTAAGAGTCCAATTGAATGAAGGACTATTGTTATAAACAAGTTTGGCATTAGGAACCACTTTTTTTATCTCATTCATCATCGCGCTTATCTGACCAATATGAGGTTTTTCAGTTTCAATCCATATTAAATCTGCTCCATTTTGCAAACTGGTAATTGAATCAAGTATGCATCTAGCCTCACCAGTTCCTTCCTTAAATCTATACAAATTGCTAGGTAAACGCTTGGGTCTAACAACCTTTCCATTTTTATTAATCAGGACGTCCCCATGATTTAATTCTGCATGATCTAATTCTTCAACATCAAGGAATGAATTATATTGATCTCCCAGATCCCCGACTTCATGAGTAATGGCAATCCTCTGGGTTAAGCCTGCACCTAAGGAATCAGTTCTGGCAACAATGACGCCATCATCAACACCAAGTTCTAAAAATGCATATCTAACTGCATTAATCTTAGCTAGAAAATCAGCATGAGGAACTGTTACTTTTCCATCTTGGTGACCACACTGTTTCTCATCTGAGACTTGATTTTCTATTTGTATACAACATGCTCCAGCTTCAATCATTTGTTTAGCCATCAAATATGTAGCTTCTTCATTACCAAAGCCCGCATCGATATCTGCAATTATTGGAACAATATGAGTTTCAAAGCTATCAATTTTTTCTTGTATTGTAGGCTTCTCAGAAACGCTTGCTGCATCAAGCTCTCTGAATAGTCCACCTAACTCTCTAGCATCAGCTTGCCTTAAAAAGGTGTAGAGCTCTTTTATTAATGCAGCTACAGATGTTTTTTCATGCATTGACTGGTCAGGAAGGGGGCCAAATTCAGATCGTAATGCAGCTATCATCCATCCAGAAAGGTAGAGGTATTTTTTATCAGTAGTGCCAAAGTGTTTTTTAATTGAGATAAGTTTCTGTTGAGCAATAAATCCATGCCAACATCCAAGCGATTGAGTGTATGAGCTAGAGTCAGCATCATACGCATCCATATCTTTTCTCATCAAAGCTGAGGTGTACTTAGCAATATCAATACCTGACTTAAACTGATTTTGAAGCCTCATTCTAGCCGCGTACTCAGGATTGATTGAATTCCAATTTGATTCTGAAAAATTTGCAATCTTATTTAATTGCTCAACTTCAGCAGTGAACTTTGATTTCGACATTATTAACCCCTATATATGTGTAGTGCATTTGAATTTAATTGACATTAATTGTCAATAATATCTATAAATACTGTATTAATAGTCGCTAGAGTAGCTAATTTTAGTAGTTTTACTACTAAATTTATGATTTTGCTAGTTTTGAAGCTATTCCAAGGTAAGTTAGTGGCGTAAGCTTTCTTAATTTATCCTTAGAGTCATTAGAAATTTGAAGATTATCAATGAGCTCATGATATGAGTCTTTATTAATATTTTGACCACGAGTAAGTGATTTTATTTCTTCATATGCATCATCATAACCTTCTAATTTCATAACAATCTGTATTGCTTCAGATAGAACTTGCCAGTTATTGGATAATTCGAGGATAGCAGTCTCTTTATTTGGTTGTATTTTCCTTAGTCCATCTAAACATGATGTAATGCCCAAATAACTATAAGCAAAACCTATACCAAGATTTCTTAATACTGTTGAATCAGATAGATCTCTCTGCAATCTTGATTTTGGAAGTTTTTCAGCAAAAAATCCCATAAGTGAATTAGATATACCTAAATTTCCCTCTGAGTTTTCAAAATCAATAGGATTAACTTTATGAGGCATGGTAGAAGAGCCAACTTCTCCTTCTTTAAGTTTTAATTTAAATATGTCATTGGAAATGTATATCCATGCATCTTGATCAAGATCAATTATTATATTGTTGATTCTTTGAATGCAATGAGCAATTTCTGCTATTCCATCATGGGGTTCAATTTGTGTAGTAATAGAGTTTTGCTCCACACCAAAAGATGATAGAAATTTATTCGTTTTGCTTAGCCAATTTACTTTCGCATCTGATAACTCAAGTGTATGAAAATTTCCGGTAGCTCCGCCAAACTTTGCAAGAGGCTTCATTTTTTTCAATATATGTTTTTGCCTTAATAGTCGTTGATGGAACACTTTAAGTTCTTTGCCTAATGTTGTTGGAGATGCAGCTTGACCGTGAGTTCTAGCAAGAAGTGGTAACGAGGACCAAGATTTAGATTTTGAGTTTAAATCTTTGACAAGGAAATCTAATTTCTTTAAATAAATTTCTTTAGCTTCTTTTAACAATATTGCATATGACAATGAATTTACATCCTCACTTGTTAATGCAAAGTGAACTAAATATTCATATTTTTTTAAATTTGGAAACTTCTTTATTTCCTCTCTAATAAAATACTCTACAGCCTTAACATCATGATTTGTTCTAGATTCAATAACTTTAATTCTTTTGGATGACTTTGCATCAAAGCTATTTCTAATTTTTAATAAATTCTTCTTAGCAGAAGAGGAGAGCGGCTTAAAGTTTTTTCCACATTGTGACGATAGGAATATAATCCAATCTATCTCGATTTCAAATCTTATTTTATTTAAATTAGATTCTGAAAAATTATTTGCTAAATCTTCAACCTTCAAATTATAACGATTATCTAAAGGTGAAATTAATTCTTGAATTTTCATGTGATGCATTATAGCTAGTCTTTTAAGGCTTTTGCTATGATCCCTCCGCCTAAACATTCATTATTTTTATATAAAACAGCTGATTGGCCAGGAGCAATTGCTCTGATGCTTTCTGAAAAATCTATCTTTACATTGTTATCATTAAAGTTAGCAACACATTTTACTGCTTTACCCCTGTGTCTTACTTGAACTTCGCAGTCTAGTTTCTTAGGAGCAATTGTTGGATTGATCCATTTCATTTCTTCCATTATTAAACCTTGACTCATCAATAGATCATTGAATTCTCCCTGACAAACGTAAACTTCATTCAACTCGATGCTTTTATCAAATACATACCAGGGCAGTTCGGGCTTGTCTTTAACGCCACCAACATTTAAGCCTTGTCTTTGTCCTTGAGTAAAAAGAAGAGCACCTGGATGATTACCAACCTTATTGCCATCCTGATCTTTAATGTCACCGGTTTGAAATTTAATAAATCGTTTAAGAAAGTCTCTTAAATTTCTTTCACCAATAAAACATATACCGACAGAATCTTTTTTGTCATGATTTATGAAATTATTATTTTCAGCTATCTCGCGAACCTCAAGCTTACTTAAATCTTCTAAAGGAAAAATGCATTTAGCGAAATCTTTACCTTTAACTTCATGAAGAAAATATGTTTGATCTTTATTTAAGTCCTTTGATCTTTTTAAGATAAATTGATTATCTCTATTTTCAATTTTTGCATAATGTCCGGTTGCAATATGGTCCGCCCCAATTTTGACAGCATAATCTAAAAATGATTTGAATTTAATTTCTCTGTTACACAAAATATCAGGATTAGGTGTTCTACCTTTTTCATGCTCTGATAGAAATTCCTTAAATACTCTATCCCAATATTCGTTACTAAAGTTGGCCTTATGTAGAGGAATATTAAGTTGGTCACATATTTTTGACGCATCTTGAAAATCTACCTCAGATGTACAAACTTCTCCTGGTTCGTTTTGCCAGTTTTGCATAAATAAACCTTGAACTTTGTATCCCTGCTTTTGAAGTAAATACGCCGCAACAGATGAATCAACGCCACCTGACATGCCAACAACAACTGTTTTATTTATATTTGTCATAATTTATCTACAAACCCTAATTTAAAGGGTTTTTTTAGAGTATAATTCATGCAAATTTTACAACATATTTTATCTATAAAGAGGATAGCATGGGTTATAAACACATTAAGATTCCAAAAGAAGGCTCAAAAATTACATTAGCAGATGGTGCACTCCAAGTGCCTGATAATCCAATTATCCCATATATCGAAGGTGATGGTATTGGAATTGATATCACTCCAGCGATGTTAGATGTCGTTGATAATGCTGTTGAAAAAGCTTATGAAGGAGCTAAAAAAATATCATGGATGGAAGTGTATTGTGGTGAAAAATCTACAAAGGTTTACGATGCTGATACATGGTTGCCAGATGAAACTATTGAAGCATTAAAAGAGTACATTGTAAGTATTAAGGGACCTTTAACCACTCCAGTTGGAGGAGGGATAAGATCTTTAAATGTTTCTTTACGACAAATTCTTGATTTATATGTATGTCTAAGACCAATTAGATATTTTGCAGGCGTTCCTAGTCCAGTTAAAAATCCATCGCATGTTGATATGGTTATTTTTAGAGAAAACTCCGAAGATATTTATGCTGGTGTTGAATTTGAGGCTGGCTCACCTGAATCAGATGCAATGGTTAAAGTCTTGCAAGAACAATTTGGCGTAACTCAAATTCGTTTCCCATCAGATGTTGGACTAGGTGTAAAACCTATATCCAAACAAGGTACAGAGAGACTTGTGAAACAAGCGCTAGATTATGCTATTAAAAATGATAGATCTTCAGTAACCCTGGTTCACAAAGGTAACATCATGAAGTTTACTGAAGGTGCGTTTAGGGATTGGGGATATGAACTAAGCATGAATTCCTTCAATGGGGAGCTTTTGGATGGAGGTCCTTGGGTAACTATAAAAAATCCTAACAATGGAAAAAATATTATTATTAAGGATGTTATTTGTGATGCTTTTCTTCAGCAAATTCTTACTAGACCAAAAGAGTATGATGTCATTGCAACTATGAATCTTAATGGTGATTATGTTTCAGATGCTCTTGCCGCATGTGTCGGTGGTATTGGTATAGCGCCAGGTGCAAACATTGGTGATGAGTCTGCATTATTTGAAGCAACTCACGGAACAGCACCTAAATATGCTGGTCAGGATAAAGTGAACCCAGGATCGCTCATTCTTTCTGCAGAGATGATGTTGAGACATATGGGATGGGTTGAGGCCGCAGATTTGATCATTTCATCTATGGAAGCTGCAATTACCGATAAAATGGTCACCTATGATTTTGAAAGATTAATGGATGATGCCAAATTAGTTTCTTGCTCAGGATTTGCAAAGGAAATGATTAAAAGAATGTGAGAATTCTTATGTCTTCAGAAAATTCAAACGGTTCAAATGGTATTGGTGATACTGGTACTCTTGTCATGGAGGACAAGCCAGATTTAAAGGAGCCACCGATGTATCAAGTTGTTCTGCTAAATGATGATTTCACGCCAATGGAATTCGTTGTGTATATAATTCAATCTATATTTGGTTATGAGCATGAAAGATCCACACAAATAATGTTATCTGTTCATACAAAAGGAAAGGGAGTATGTGGTATATTTCCAAAGGAGATTGCAGAAATGAAATCTCATGAAATTAATGAAATGGCTAAAGCTCATGAGCATCCTCTCATAAGTGAAATAGAACCTTTAACAGATTAATGTTTAGTAAAGAATTAGAACAATCTATCGCAAATTTATTTGATCAGGCTCAAGATAAAAATCTTGAGTACCTAACGATTGAGCATTTGTTATTAATGTTAATTTCTGATTATGAAGTTCGTCAAGCTCTTGAAACAAACGATGTTAACTTAGCAACATTACGAGAAAACCTTGAAGAACATGTTCGTGATAATACTCCAGCAAAAGTAGATTTAAAAAAACCAGTACAACCAACTTTAGGTTTTCAAAGAGTGCTGCAACGAGCAGTTTTTCATGTTCAATCTTCTGGTAAAGGTGTAGTTAAGCCAATTAACTTATTGGTAGCTATTTTTTCAGAAAAAGAATGTCACTCAGTTTTCCTTTTATCTAAACAGGGAATTGGCAGACTTGATATTGTTTCCTACATATCTCATGGCAAACCTGAAAGCTCAAATGAAGAGACTGAATCCTCATCTACTGAAGAACCTTCTGAGGTTGTAAACACAAATACAGAACTTGAATTCTTAATAGATTTAAATCAACTTGCTGAATTGAACAAAGTTGATAAATTGATTGGGCGAATTGATGAGGTGGATAGAATTATACAAATACTCGCTCGCAGGACAAAAAATAATCCCTTATTAGTTGGGGAGTCAGGGGTTGGAAAAACTGCAATTGCTGAAGGGTTGGCTCATTTAATTAATTCTAAAGAAACGCCTGAATTCCTGCATGAGTCAAAATTATATTCATTGGATATAGGCGCTTTAATAGCTGGCACGAAATACAGAGGTGATTTTGAAAAGAGACTTAAGTCAGTGCTTAAATTTTTAGATGATCAAGAAAATCCTATATTATTTATTGATGAAATACATACCATTATTGGAGCAGGATCTGCTTCAGGCGGCAGCCTAGATGTATCTAATTTATTAAAACCAGCATTAGGCAAGGGCAAGCTTAGGTGCATTGGATCAACAACTTTTCAAGAGTACAGAGGTGTATTTAATCAAAATCAAGCATTATCAAGAAGATTTCAAAAAATTGATGTGCTTGAGCCATCAGTTGATGAATGTATTCAAATACTCGATGGTTTAAAAGATAACTATGAATCTCATCACAATGTTAAGTATTCTCATGAATCCATAAACTCTGCAGTGACTCTTTCTAAACGATTTCTTAATGATAGATTTTTGCCTGATAAAGCCATTGATTTAATTGATGAAACCGGTGCTTTGCTAAATATTTCAAGAAAAGACTCTAAAAAGATCACTGTTAAAGAAATTGATATTGAGAAAACAATTTCTAAGATTTCTAAAATACCAGAACAAACAATTTCTACGCAAGAATCTGTCAATTTAAAGAAGCTAGAATCAGATCTAAAAACAGTTATATTCGGTCAAGATACAGCAATTAAGAGCTTGGTTAATGCTATTAAATTATCTAGGGCAGGGCTTAGGGATGATAATAAAACAATAGGTTCCTTTTTGTTTGCTGGTCCAACTGGTGTCGGGAAGACTGAGATTACAACCCAATTGGCAAATATGATGGGTATTGAGTTAGTTAGGTTTGATATGTCGGAGTACATGGAAAGACATACAGTATCAAGACTTATAGGTGCTCCTCCTGGCTATGTTGGCTTTGATCAGGGAGGTCTTTT
>QOPC01000030.1 GCA_003331545.1 SAR86 cluster bacterium | reverse complement strand
TTGCTATTCTTTCTTATTTTCTTTACGGACAAGCCCTGAGTTGGCAAGCAATAGTTGGACTTTTCCTTATAGTAAATGGAGTAATTCTTGTTAACATATATTCCACTCACTAATTTATTATCTTAAAAACCATGGCAGAAAAACTAGCGACCCTTTCTCAAGAAAATGATATATCTATAATTAAGCTGGATGATGGCAAGGCAAATGCTTTTTCATTTGAAATGCTATCTCAAGTTAATGCATTACTTGCGCAAGTTCAAAAAGACTCGGGCGCTTTAGTAATTACTGGTAGAGATGGTTTATTTTCAGGCGGATTCGATCTGAAAACTTTAGCAACAGGTGACATGGAAAAGATCACCATGATGGTTCAACTTGGCTATCGTCTGCTGTTAGAACTTTATTCATTTGATAGACCCATAATTGCAGCCGTTTCTGGGCATGCAATCGCTCTTGGATTATTTGTGACATGTTCTGCTGATTATAGGATTGCCATTGATGGGCAATATGTCTGTCAGGCAAATGAAGTGCGAAATAACATGGATATACCCCCGCAAATTATGGAAATTCTTAAAGCTCGAGTGAACAAGAATTATTTTTATCCAGCAGTGTTTCACGCTGATACCTACTCAGTTCAAGACTCTATTGCAGTAGGCTATATTGATGAGGTTGTATCAGCAGAGAAATTTATGGATCGGGTTATGGAAAAAGCAAATGAGCTCGCTTCATTGCCACATCCATTCTATGCAAATACCAAGAAATCTGCTCAAGAGGACGTCAGAGAAAAAATTGCTGCTGCTATTAAAAAATATGAGCAACTAACTGGCCTTAATAATTAGTATCCGAAACTAAAACCATATAGACTGCACTCAATGAGTAAATTTAAATATAAAATTTTTGTTCCTGAGCATCTTCGAGCATATAGACCAAGACCTTTAAGATTTTTAGGTAAGTTTTTAATGAAGGTTACCGGCTGGAAAACCACTGGCCATCTTCCCAAAGATCAAAGAGTGGTTTTAATTGCTGGTCCTCATACTTCAAACTGGGACTTTGTTCTTGCCATGTCCCTTATTCTTAGCCTTGATGTCCACATCCATTGGGTTGGCAAACATTCTATTTTTAAGAAGGGCTTTCGAAGAATTCTCAGAAAAATGGGAGGCATTCCAGTAAATCGAATAAATCCAGAAGCTCTTAAAGATGAAATTTATAAGGTTACTGAAAAATATAAAGGTTTTGTAATTGCAATAGCGCCAGAGGGCACCAGGCAGAAAGTAGAAAAATTAAAATCGGGATTTTTGCGTATTGCCAATGAAACTAACAGTAAGATTGTCATGGCTGGAATCGATTTTTCTAATAAGACTATAGAGTTTGGCGATTATTTTAGCCCAACTGGAGATGTTGAGAAGGACCTTCAATTTATTAAAGAATATTTTTCAAATTTTTCAGGAAAACGTCCCGAACTTTCTTAGCACCGTTATCATTATTTACCTGGGTAAAGATGTTAAAAAGATTACTCCTCTCATAAAGTGAATTCTAAATTAAGATTAGAGATTTTTGATGATTCAAATGTAAATGATGTTCAATTGAAAGCAGTTTATGATCTCAATCAAGCGAATTATCCAGAGGTAGGATTTTTAGATTCTAACGATCACTTAGCAAGATTAATAAAATTCAGCAGTTATAACTTAATAGCATTTAAAGAGCTTGAAATTGTTGGATTTATAATTTGTATGAGAGAAGGCTGTGCTTATCAATCCAAAAACTATAAATTCTTCACAAAAAGGCTTAAAAAATTTTTATATGTTGACAGAATAGCCATTGATATTAACCATAGAAGGGAAGGTCTTGGTAAGAGCATTTATGAAGACATTTTTAAGCTAGCTAAAATAGAAAGTCTGCCAATAGCATTAGAGGTCAATATAGAGCCCATCAATCAGACATCTCTAGATTTTCATGAAAAAATGGGCTTTGATCGAATAGGTGAAAAAAAATTTGTTGATCACAGCGTTGCTTATTTTTTAAAATAGTCCTATGAGAAAAATATTTTGTTATTTTGTTTTTACTTTTTTAATTATTGGTTGCCAAAACAGCAACCAACCTCCATTAAAGCTCAAAGATTTTAAAGACGATATTGGTGTTAAAGAATTAGGCAAAAGACTAATCCACCTTCCTTTCGGATTGAATTCAATGGAGGCCAGCAATGACGAAGTTGACGAAATTTTTATTGCCGTACACGGAGGTAATAGTGAGGGCTATGAATGGATATACCCATTAAAAACAATTGATTCAAAAAACAAGCACATGTATTTCAATCGATGGGCTGATAATGCCTGTTATCAAGATTCTGCAGAAAACCTAGAAAAAGATATAAGCAATATCCTCAGCCAAAATCCTACATTAAAAAAAGTTTCATTAATTGGTCACAGCTATGGTGGAATTTTGGTAACTCACATTCTAAAAATTTGGCAAGCTTCTACTCCCATAGAAGTGCATGTCGTAGCTTCGCCTTTGAGAGGTATGCCTATGTTAGAAAGCATGTGCGGATATAAGCCCATTGAAAAAATTCCAAGAAACTCGGTTTTATTTGAATGGAGAACTCAACAACAGCTTGATAATGTATACAAAGATTTCTTTGAGGATCCACAAAAGGTAGATATTGAAGGTAGCACTGTTTCTATTCTTCCTGATACCTATAAAGGCAACAGATTGGGACACAACTGGTCAATTAGTTGGGTTGCAGATGAGGCCTTTCAATAACTTAAATTCTATTTAATCTCAGAAAAGCTTAAGTTAAAATAACTTTTTCTAAAAAAAGGATTTACATGGCCCTTCCAAAAATTTTGCAAGATAATTTAGCAATACCAGTAATTGGCGCACCTCTTTTTTTGGTCTCTGGGCCAGAATTAGTTATTGCACAATGCAAAGCTGGAGTAGTGGGATCTTTTCCCGCATTGAATGCTCGACCTCAGCATGTCCTAGAGGAGTGGCTGATCAGAATTAAGGAGGAGTTAGCACAAGCGAAAGCCGATAATCCAAATTTACCCATTGCTCCATTTGCCGTTAACCAAATTTGTCATGGATCCAATGATCGATTAATGGGAGATATGGAGCTATGCGTTAAGCATGAGGCTCCAATTATTATTACTTCATTAAGGCCACCCGAAGAGATTGTAACCGCAGCACATTCCTATGGAGGGCTTGTATACCATGATGTAATCAGTGTAAGACACGCAAAGAAAGCTGCAGAACAGGGAGTAGATGGATTAATTTTAGTCTGTGCGGGAGCAGGTGGTCACGCGGGAACATTATCGCCCTTCGCTTTAGTTAGAGAAGTAAGAGAATTTTTTGATGGGACCATAATTCTTTCTGGATCTATTAGTTCCGGCAGTGCTGTTGCTTCTGGTTTGGCTCTTGGTGCTGATCTTGGATACATTGGAACAAGATTTATAGCTACCGAGGAGGCAAATGCTGATCAGAGCTATAAAGACATGCTCATTGAAAGTGTTGCAGACGATATTATTTACTCATCTCTATTTACCGGTGTTCATGGCAACTATTTAAAGGGCTCTGTGGAGAATGCAGGCTTAGATCCTAAGAATCTTCCTGAAGCAGATAAATCATCAATGAATTTTGGATCCGGGGGTAATACCGATGCAAAAGCATGGAAGGATATCTGGGGATCAGGTCAGGGCATTGGCTCAATTAAAGACTCTCCATCAGTTCAAACTTTAGTGAACCAATTAACTTCAGAATATAAAGAGGCCGTGGAAGACTTAAACCAAAAATCTACTTATTAGATTGAAAAGAATTGAGTTTGATAATGGCTATGCCATCTAACTACAAGTCTCCATCTTTTCTATGCTCACTTCGATCAACCTCAAATTTTTCTCCATACCTTGCTGCGAGCTTATCTTGGTTTTCCTTGATCACTTCATAGGGATCAAGTTTTAATGCCATGCAGGCTGTAGCCCAATACCACATGATGTCACCAAGCTCTCTTTTCATATGGAAAATATTATCTTGTGATGCTGGCTTTCCCTGCAGAAACATCTTTTTTACTATTTCTACAAACTCGCCTGTTTCACTCCCAAGACCCAGCGCAGCAGTCAAAAGTCTCGCAGACTCTATTGGAGACGCGGAATCAATTTCCTTCATGCGAGCATCTAAACTGTTTTGATTCAAACTTGGCTCACTTGTTACTTTGGTAACAAAATCTCCATAACTATTTAAAAATTCTTTTGCTTCATCACTCATAAAATTCTCCTATTGTTTAAGTGGACTAACTTTCCAATCAAGGGATTCAAGAAAATTAGATTCGGTTGCCTTTTCTAAATCTAGCACTGTATTATTTTTTAAATCTATTCCGCTAAGCAAAGCATAATCTTCCAAAGACCTTTCATTTCCCAGGTTCATAGGCTCTTCAACTTTGCCTGCAAATAAATCATCGAGTCTCTTCAAGCTTTTTTTATCTAGCTCATTCCATTTGATTGCTCTTTTTTGATCGTCTTCTGGATCCCAGTGAAGTTTTCTGGGTATATTGCTGGTATCTGTATAGAGATGAAACAAAGGCGCATCTGGAATATGAAAAAATGAGTAACCTCGGGTAAATGCCCTCAATGCCATTGAAAGTTCTTCACCATAGAAATAATAATTTGGATCATAGGGAATTTCTTTTACAAAGGAACCTTTAGTGAAGATACAACCTGCAGCCATCAGTATCGCATGAGTTATGTGAGCGCACTTTGTTGGAATGCCAATTTGCCTGGAAAAAGAACCTTTTAAAAATAAGCTATCTTTTCTATATGTAATGATTTGGGTATGCTTGTCACCAGTTTTTAGCTCAAATAAACCTTTATCAAAATCTAGTACTTTGAAACTTCTTGGGTAAGAAGTAATGATAGGCTTTGCAAAATAATCATCATCTTTTGCATGTAAAGAAATTTTATTTAATTGCTCCTCAAAGATAACATCCCAGTCTTTAGAAAATTGAGTATGAGAGTCAACTTGCATAAAAAAATCTTCATCATTAAAAAAACTTTGCGCTCTGTGTCTTGCCCAGCAGGGACCTTTTGAAAAGATAGGATTCACATGTTCATAACGAATCTGGTCATTAAAAGAAATTTCTTCAACTTTTATACCTCTATCAGATTGATCACAGATACTAAAAATCAGCCCATCTTTATTTTGAGCATTTTCATAGGCACTAAAAATAGTAGAGACCAGCAGAGGATCTTGATAGGATGCGACTGAAATAAATATACTCATTTTATATGCGTTCTTTACCTTGTTAGCATACAATTATTTCAAGTTATGAATAAGGAATATCCAAAAAAAATTGCTGACAATGTGACCATGTTCTCCAATGATCCAATTTTGTATGTAGTGGATGACTTTTTAAGCGATGATGAGTGCGATGCTTTTATTCAAGCTTCAGAAGGCAAGCTTAAACCATCAACGGTTATCAGTCCCGATGAGCATATTCAACACGAAAGCAGAACCAGTGAAAATTGTTGGATTGAGCACGATGCCAATGATATTGTTCATGAGGTTAGCAAAAGGTTTTCAATATTGGTTCAGATGCCCATTAGGAATGCTGAACAATATCAGTTTGTTTACTATAAGAAGGGAGCTCAATATAAACCACACTTTGACTCCTTTGATTATGAAACTGAGGATGGTAAAAAGAATTGGGAGCCAGGTGGCCAAAGAATGATAACGGTTATTGCTTACTTAAATGACGTTGAAGAAGGAGGTGAAACTGGTTTTCCAAAATTAGATATCAACATTCCTGCAAAAAAAGGTAATGCTGTTGTTTTTCATAACACACTGCTAAATGATCCTGGAGCAACGCATCCAAAAATTAATCCCAAATCTTTGCATGGCGGTATGCCAGTAATTAAGGGTGAGAAGTGGATGATTAATCTTTGGTTTAGAGAAAATCTTAGATATTAGTTACTTTATTTTTAAAGAGTTCTGACTGGTAACAATATTAAATAAATGGTCTTGAGCCTCTGGTTTTAATTGAGCCACTCCAACCGCTAACACGTCAATGATTGCCATGTAAGCCAACCGCGATGTCAGCGGCCTTGTTAATCTGGCGTTCTCTCCGACGTCTATATCCAGTGAAATATCACATATCCTAGAAAGAGGGGTATTCGACGGCATTAAACCAATAACCGTGACACCAGAGCTTTTAACCGTTTTAATGCTTTCTACCAAAGCTGCTGTGGTTCCAGATTGAGAAATTGCAACAACAACATCTTTATTGTTAAGAGAGTTAGCTGACATAAATTGAATGTGTGGATCAGAAATACATGAAGAAGGAATCTTCAGGCGAAAGAACTTATGTTGAGCATCCATTGCCACTGGAACAGAACCTCCAAATGCATAAAACTCAACTCTTTTTGCGTTAGCCAGGGTTTCAATTGCTTCTTCTAGAGTCTCTTGATCAAGCTGGGATCTAACATTTAAAATTTCACTGATGGTGCTATCAAATACTTTCTCTGTAAGTTCTTGAATTGTATCTTCTGAATCAATTTCGTAGGAATTAAAATAGTCGTCAGCTGCAAGTTGTTGGGCAAGTGTTAACTTCAGTTTTTGAAAGCCATCAAAGTTAATCGCTTTACAAAATCTTATTAATGTTGGTTCGCTGATGCCTATTTCGCTAGATGCTTGTGCAGTTGTAAGTTCGATAATTGCACTTGGTTTATTTAATATAAATTCTGCAACCTTTGCTTCAGATTTTCTCAAGTTAGGCAGCGCTAATTTAATTTCTCTTAATAATTTAGTTTGCATAAAGGTTAGAATAGGCTTCTTGGAATAAAAAATGAACCCCTAATGGATGTTTCTCACATACTAGAAAACTTAAATGACCCTCAGCGCGAAGCGGTTACGTCAGAAGACAAAAGTCTTTTAGTCCTCGCTGGAGCAGGTTCAGGCAAGACAAGGGTTTTAGTGCATCGGATTGCATGGAATGTTGAGGCCATGGGCTTAAATCCATCCTCCATAATGGCCGTGACTTTTACCAACAAAGCAGCGCAAGAAATGCAATCGAGGATTCAAGAGTTGTTGCAATCTCCAGCTGGTGACATGTGGTGTGGAACTTTTCATGGTTTGGCTCATAGAACTCTAAAAAGATTTTATAAAGAAGCCGGTCTTATCTCTGGATTTACAATTTTAGATAGCGATGATCAATTGCGCATTATTAAGCGTTTAGTTAAAGAGGCAGGCCTTGATGATGGAGCCTGGCCACCCAAACAAATGCAATGGCAAATCAACAGCTGGAAAGATGAGGGCATTCGTGCAGACAAGGTGGTTGATAATGGAGATTTTTATGCTCAGACGGTCAAAGGCATCTACACACATTATGAAGAGGCATGCTTCAATGATAGTTTGGTGGATTTTGCTGAGTTGCTTCTTAAAGCTTATGAATTAGTAAAAACCAATAAAACAGTAAAAGATTTTTTCCACAACAGGTTTAAAGCAGTTTTGGTTGATGAGTTTCAAGATACCAATACCATTCAATATAATTGGTTAAAAGAAGTTGCCTCTGATGTTTCAACGATTACTGCCGTGGGCGATGATGACCAATCAATTTACGGTTGGCGAGGGGCAAAGGTTGAAAATATTGCATCCTTCGAGGCAAGTTTTGATAAAGCTAAAATCATTCGATTGGAGCAGAACTATCGTTCAACCAGTGTAATTTTAAGTGCTGCAAATGCATTGATTGATAACAATCAGGACCGCTTAGGCAAAAATTTATGGACTGATTCACTTGAAGGTGAACGCATTACACTCTATCAGGCATACAACGAACAGGACGAAGCAAGGTTTATTGCTGGGACAGTTAAAAATTGGATGGAAGGTGGCGAATTATTTCAAGATGTTGGAATTGTGTATCGCTCCAATGCTCAGTCTAGAGCTTTAGAGGAAGCATTATTAAGAATCAATATCCCATATCGAATTTACGGTGGACTGCGTTTTTATGAACGCATGGAAATTAAAAATGCAATGAGTTATTTAAAGGTTGTTTTTAATCCACATGATAATCCAGCTTTTGAGCGCTCCATTGCCAATCCAACCAGAGGGATCGGAGTAAAGTCACAAGCAAAAATAAGAGACGAAGCCAAAGCCTTCAATTTGTCCTACATTAAAGCTGCGGCAAAATTACTCGATGAAGGCAAGATGGGTGGCAAAGCAGGCCAAGGCTTAAGAGCATACTTAGAGCTAATAGCTCACTGCATTGAATTGCTTGACACAACCCCCTTATCGGAACTCATGGAAATCATCATACAAAAATCAGGGCTCTATCAATATCATAAAAAGGAAGCTGGCGAAAAAGGTAAAACAAGAATTGAAAACTTAGAGGAGCTTGTCACGTCTGCCAAAAACTTTGAACAATCATTTGAAAAAGAAAAGTCTCACAAGGAGATTGCCGAAATTTTCTTGGATACTGTCTCTTTGGATTCTGGTGATACACAAGCCGATGAGTTTCAAGATGCAGTGCAGTTAATGACCCTGCATTCAGCCAAAGGACTAGAGTTCCCATTGGTTTTCATAACCGGTTTAGAGGAAACCCTTTTCCCTCACGGGCGATCTATAGAATCTCCATCTCAGCTAGAAGAAGAAAGAAGACTTTGCTACGTCGGCATTACAAGGGCGATGAAAAAACTTTATCTCACTCATGCGGAATCCAGGCGCCTGCATGGTTCAGATGTATTTAATCCACCTTCTAGATTTTTAAAAGAAATTCCTGCTGTTTTTATTGAAGAGATTAGACCTCGTGCTTCTGTAACCACTTCGTATGTTCGTAATCCTAAAAAATCTACCATGGATTTTAAAGAGGAAGTGGGAGTAGGCCTTGGACAAAAAGTAGTTCACCCTACCTTTGGGCTGGGTGTCGTTTTAAACTATGAGGGATCAGGTGAATCAGCAAGAGTTCAAATAAATTTTGAAAAAGCTGGCAGTAAATGGCTTGTACTCGCGTTTGCAAAATTGGAGATGTTAGGATGAAAAATTTTTTAATAACTGGACTGACTTTGAGCCTACTAACGGCTTGTGGACAAGCAGAGCAAAATACAGCGGTTGAGGTAAAGGTTCAAAACTATACATGGTCTTTGGTAACTACTTGGCCAAAAAACTACCCTGGTCTAGGCATGGCTCCAGAACGCTTCAGCAAGTTGGTTGAAGAAATGTCTCAAGGCCAGTTGAAGGTAAAAGTATATGGGGCTGGAGAATTTGTTCCTGCCATGGGAGTTTTCGATGCCGTTTCCTCAGGTGCTGTCGAAATGGGTCATGGCGGTGCGTATTACTGGAAAGGCAAAGTGCCGGCAGCGCAGTTTTTTGCGGGAGTACCTTTTGGTTTTACAGCTGATGAGATTAATGCTTGGGTAAATCGAGGTGGTGGCTTAGAGCTGTGGGAAGAGTTGTACGAACCTTTTAATATCAAACCAATGCCTGGCGGTAATACAGGAACTCAAATGTTTGGTTGGTTCAATAAGGAAATTAATTCACTTGATGATATCAAGGGATTAAAAATGCGCTTTCCAGGTTTTGGGGGCGAAGTTTTCAAAAGAGCGGGCGGCATTCCAGTGAACATTCCAGGCGGCGAACTATATACAGCTATGCAAACAGGCACCATCGATGCGGTTGAGTGGGTCGGACCTTACAACGATCTTGCCTTTGGTTTTCAGCAAGTTGCAAAATACTATTACTACCCAGGCTGGCACGAACCTGGCTCCATGTTGGAATTTACTTTTAATTTAGACGCATGGAATTCTTTGCCACCCCATCTTCAATCGATTGTTACGGTAGCAGCCAAGGCAGTGAATCAAGATTTACTGGATGAGTACACAGCATCTAACAACAGAGCACTGCAAGATTTAATTACCAATCATGATGTGCAGTTAAGAGAATTGCCTGCAGATGTAATCAATGAGTTTCGAACTATTTCTGAAGAGATTTTGGAGACTTCTGCTGCCACTGATCCCGATGTAAAAAAAGTTTATGAATCATTTAAAACTTTTATGGCTGAGGTAAAAAGCTTTCATGCCATTGCAGAAGATGCTTTTGTTGAAGCACGCACCAACAGTGACGATCAATCCTGAGTTTATTGATTTAGGCTCACAAGCCTATGAAGATACTTACGGTCGAATGCGCTCTTTGGTTCAAGCTAAATCCCTAAATGATCAAATTTGGCTGCTTGAACATTCTCCAGTTTTCACTCTAGGCACAGCTGCAGACCCATCTCATGTTTTAAATCCAGGTAGCATTCCAGTTATTCAAACTGATAGAGGGGGCGAGGTAACATTTCATGGTCCAGGACAGCTAGTCATATATTTCTTATTGAACATTCAATTAAAAACTATGGGCCCAAAAACATTGGTTTCAAATTTGCAAAGTCTTATTCAAAATATTTTGAATACGTACGGGATTGAAAGTTCTTTCATTGAGGGTGCTCCAGGAGTGTATGTTGAAGATAAAAAAATTGCATCCATTGGCCTAAGAATCTCCAAAGGCAAAAGTTATCACGGGCTTAGCATTAATATTGACATGGATCTGAAACCTTTTAGTTTGATTAATCCCTGTGGTTATGAAGGTCTAGAAGTTACACAAATTAGTGACTTTGATTCAAATGTTACTCTTGAAGATGTAAAATCAGTCGCAATTAAGGAAATTCAAACAATATTTAGCTGATGGAAATAATACCAACACAAAAGATCATTAACAGAGATGGCATCAAAGCTGTCAAGAATGGTCAGAAGGCTAATGAGTATTCATCTGTACCAAATCAGAAGAAGCCAGAGTGGATTAGAGTTAAAGCCACTTTTGACAAAAGATTTGATGCTGTAAAACAACAAGTTCAAGATAAACGTCTTAACACAGTATGCGAAGAGGCCATGTGTCCTAACATATCGGAATGCTGGTCTGCAGGAACTGCAACTTTTATGTTGATGGGTTCAGTTTGTACCAGGGCTTGTAAGTTTTGTTCCGTTGATACTGGCAACCCAAAAGGCTGGCTCGATCTTGACGAGCCAATGCATACAGCTAGGGCAGTAAAAACCATGGGGCTTAAGTATGTCGTTCTTACTTCTGTTAACCGAGATGACTTAGAGGATGGTGGGGCGGAGCATTACGCACGAACAGTTAAAGCCATTAAAGAACTTAATCCAGAAACTGCAGTTGAAGCTTTAACTCCAGATTTTAAAGGGCTCTCGTCTTCAATCGATACATTGGTAAATTGTGGGCTAGAGGTCTTTGCTCAAAACGTAGAGACCGTTAAACGACTCACTCACCCTGTAAGAGATATTAGGGCGGGCTATGAACAAACTTTGGAAGTATTGGCTGAGTCAAAAAGAATTAATCCAAATGTATTAACTAAAACAAGTTTAATTTTAGGTCTAGGAGAAACAGATGCTGAAATAGAGGAG
>QOPC01000029.1 GCA_003331545.1 SAR86 cluster bacterium | reverse complement strand
GTCAGCTCTGCAAGTTGGATTTAAGTTGGTGGCAACCTCAGAGATTAATGCTAATCCAAAAGATACGGCTGATCATCCTAAGGGAGTTTGGACATTGCCTCCTTCATTTCGCCTGCAAAATGAGGATAAATCAAAATATCAAGATATAGGCGAATCAGATAGGATGACATTGCTGTTTATTAAGTAGTTTTTTTGCACTTAAATATCAGACTCCATAGCCTTGACTCCTTTGGCAATGTGTCCATAATCATTGTTTCATATAAATGATTCTTGGGGGAATTAATAATGAAATCTATCAAACTAACTTTGTTGGCCTTACCTCTGTTTGTAATGGCTGATAATCCTGTTGCTCCTGTTGATATGGATGCATCAGATCAAAATTCATCAAATAATTCCGTTCAAGCTCCGATTGAGTCAAAATCAGTTGAAGTTGCTCAATATGAGACCTCTTCTTCATACTCTAGCTCAGAAGGAATTGAGGATGTGATTGTTACAGCAACAAGGCGTGAAACCAGCATTATGGAAACACCTCTTGCTATCTCAGCAGTAACTCAAGAAGAGCTTACTCGTTATGGAATAACTAACATAAAAGACTTAAGTTATTCACTTCCAGGACTTGCCATTCAAAATTCTGATACAAACGCACCTATCATCACATTAAGAGGAATCAGATCTAATAATGTTACTGAGGTAGGAGATCCTGCGGTTGGTGTTCATGTTGATGGACTCTACCAATCAAGACCTCAAGGAGCCCAGGCCCTGATGTTTGATTTAGAGAGAGCAGAGCTTGCTCGAGGTCCTCAGGGAACTTTATTTGGAAGAAACTCAATTGCAGGTTCTTTAAACATTATTACAGCCAAACCCAATCTTGAGGTTCAAGGTGGATCTGTAACAGTTAATGCTGGAAGATTTGAAGAAAGAGGAATACAAGGCCATTACAACCTTCCGCTGACAGAAAACTTTGCCATTCGTTTAGCATTTTCCGATCAATCAAAAGATTCTTTTTTAGATGGTTACTATGATCCAAATGGCATTGATCATAGATGGTTGCCAGATAATGTTTTAAGTCAGGCTTCAGCAGTTGATACCTGCGGACAAAGACGTGGTAACTCTGCATATGCATGGTTTTTAGGATGTAATAACCCTGAGAGAGCAGACGATGCTGCGCCAGGTTTTGATCCTGGCTATCAATATGCATCAGCTTACAAAGCAATTCCTGCTGACCCCTCAACTTTCTATAACAATGTAGATAATCATGCGTTTAGAATCAGTGCATTACTCGTTATTGATGACACTAGCGATCTTAATATTCAGTATGAAGTATTTCAAGATGATGGAGCAGGTTGGATGAATGGTTTTGATTGCGACATGATTAAAAATAGAACTGGAAGAACTTTTGGTGGAGCGCCATCCAAAGCGGCTAATACATGTTCCGATATCCTTGGAGCTGGTAGTAGCGAATATACTGCATTTGTGAATGTTCCTGGCATTAATGATTTAAGCATAGAGTCAATTAGAGCTATCTATAATAAAGATTTTGGTGATGTGCAAATGGTTGCAAAGCTGGGGACTCAGGCTTTAGAGCAGTATTCACAGTTTGATATAGACGGTGGAAGAAATGAGTGGCAAATGTCTATGACCCTTAATGACTACAAAGCTGACTCAACTACTTTTGATATTCAATTTACTGGCGCATCAGATAGCATGTCTTGGTTAGTTGGGGCTTTTTATCTAAAAGAAGAAAATGACATGGAAGCATTCTTTAGTGCAACTTTCAATGGAGATAATATATTTATTCAACCTGATAGAACAATTGAGTCCAAAGCTATTTTTGGACAGGCAACAATGAAATTGCAAGATGATTTATACCTTACACTTGGAATCAGGCACTCTGAGGATGACAAAACTGATGTCGGCGGAAAAAATTGGGAATGTAGCGTTTGGAATTCTTGTTATCCATCAACTGAAATTTGGGGCAACAGACAATTATTTATTCCTAATTTAGCTGCATTAGCACCAGACTTTCACGTGGCTGGGGGTTTGTATAATGGAGTTAACTGTACAGCAGCAGGCGGTCCCTACGGCGGCGGGCCATATTTTGGTGGAACTGGCTGTATGGTTCAAACAGCTAACAATGCTACTTCACAATCATACGATTCAACTGACTGGAGAATAGGCTTGGATTGGGATGTTTCTGAAAATGAATTTTTATATGCTTATGTTGCGACAGGATTTAAAGCTGGCAGTATTGCTGATGAGGCTGTTCGAGCATCTAATACTCTTCATCCTGAAGGTCCAGGCTCATCTGTAAACACATCATATGGTCCAGAAGAAGCCACAACTTTTGAACTAGGTTACAAAGGTAAATTTTTAGAAAACAGGCTTTCACTATCAGCTAACTACTTCCACACAGTTTATGATGGCAAGCAATTTACTGGAAACGTTCCATTTGATATTGTTGCTACTACTGAATACAACATTGATACTGGTCAGCTAGATCCAGTAGAGCAGGTTGTTACTTTCTGGGGTACTCAAAACTTTGGAGAGCAGGAGATGAAAGGTCTTGAAATTGAATTTGACTACCTGCCATACGAAGGCGGTCGAGTTAGCGGCTGGATTACCACTATGGATACTGAGGTTACAGATGACTATAATACTCAGTGGTACTATGGGCAAGATGCCTATTTTGGAAGAGCTGATTATGATCAATCAGTTGCTAATAATCCAGAAAATTACGTTAATTTAAAAGGTAATGAAGCGCCATATTCACCTAACTTAGCATTTACAATCAAGTATGAGCATACATTTAATTTAGGTACTATGGGTCAGTTAATACCATCTATAAATTATCATTGGCAAGCAGAAGATTATCTAACAATTTGGAATGCTGATAAGCATGTCAATGATGCTGGTGGTTATGGCACTTATGGTTGTACAAACTTTGGTGCTGCTGATGGGTGTGCATATGGTTTTATTGATCTTCCAGGATACTTTAACGAAAGCACGGATGTTTTCGGTGATCAAAGAAGTAGCTGGAGCATGGTTGATTTAATTGTTACTTATAAGCCTTCTGGTGATGCTCCTTGGTATGCTCAAGCTTTTGCATATAATGTAACTGACGAGGTTATTTCTTATTGGAGAGGAGTTGAGGCAGGTGTTCCTAGTGGATCTTTTTCAGCACCAACACAATACGGAATTAGAGTTGGATATTATTGGTAAGTTAAAAATTCAAAAAATTAAAAGAGGGTATATGCCCTCTTTTTTTTGTTAAGGTAATTAAATGAAAATATTGCTTACAATAGTCTTGCTCCTAGTATTTGGTTGTACTAATCAAAAAGAGCCAAGCTATGAGTACCTTACAGAGAAAATATTTTTTCCGTCAAAAAATATTCTAGGTTTTGAGAATATTTTTGATGAAGGCTTGGATTCTCAGGAGGATATTGAGGTATTTGGAATTATGCACTTTCCAGATAACTATGATTCATCAAAAAAATATCCATTAGTGGTGGCTTCTCATGGATCGTATAATTGGCGATCTCATCATTTGTTATATCTAGAGCAAATGAGGAAAGCAAATTTTATTGTTTTTGCTATGCATCCATTTGACTCAAGAAATGTCAAAAGCACAGTGGGCAATCAAATCAATTTAACCAGTGAAACTGTTATTTATGATATGGCGATGAGCCTTAATCTTCTTTGGGACGATGATAGGATTGATAATCGTAAGATTTATTCTGCTGGGTGGAGCTTAGGTGGAACTGCCTCTCTTTTTAATGCATGGCTGCCACTCCAAGAAGCACTTAATAAACCAGGGGCTTCATTTGCTGGCTATCTAATGTGGTACCCAGGTTGTTTAGCTTTACCAGATTTAAATTTATGGGATGACGATCTTATGCAGATTTACATTGGCGAAGAGGATAACTGGACTCCTCCTCAGCCTTGTAAAGAGCTGGTGACCCAAATAAATGCTGAGGGGGGCAATGCATTTATTGAACTTTATCCAAATTCATTTCACTCTTTTGATGGTCCATTACCATTAAGATTAATACCAGATGCTTATAGTTGGGCAAACTGCAAATTAAAACTTAATGCAGAGACAAAAAAAGTTTATGATCCAGATAATGTTTTTTTAGACTTCTCTGATCCTAAATTAAGGCGACAAGCTTATGAGAGTTGTGCGGTAAAGGGAGAAGTTATGGCTGGTGCAAGCCCTGAATACAAAAATGCTGCATATGAACACCTTGCATCCTTATTACCTAAACTAAATTAATCAGAAAAATTTCTCCAGCCTCTGTATCCTCCTTCAAGGTTATAAACATTTTTAAAGCCAAGATCTTTTAAAGTTTTTCCAGCCAATGAAGCTCTACTACCCCCGCCACAATATACAACTATATAAGTATCTGCATTTAAAGATTTATCCTCATTT
Source organism: SAR86 cluster bacterium (assembly GCA_003331545.1). Lineage (GTDB taxonomy): Bacteria > Pseudomonadota > Gammaproteobacteria > Magnimaribacterales > D2472 > D2472. The sequence continues at coordinate 7,057 of QOPC01000029.1, read as the reverse complement.
GATGGAGAAAGCTTCATTTCAATTAAACCCCTTGGAATATTAATAGCATTTGGAATCGAACCAGTCTCAGCTATCTCAGTTCCTTCTCTCACGTCAATAACTAAATAATTTTCTAGATTATTTGAAAACTTATTACATGAAATCTTAGGAATAATGGAATGAGCTTCTTCAATTAAGTTTTTCAGTGTCATCAGATTATTATCATGAACAGCATATTAAATTGCAATGAATAGTTTTTGGCATCTAAATTGCAAATAAGTATAAAAAGTATGCATATTAGGGTTGCAATGTTTACGTTGTAAACTTATTATAAGGAATGTTTACACTGTCAACATTATAAGTAATATGTATAAAATAAATCTATATTATAAAGGAGAATTATAATGAATAAATTACTCGCACTGCCAATGTTATTATTGCCTGCATTTACTGGCGCCCAACAGATTGCCATTCAGAACGACTATGCCATTAAAGGAAAAATTTTTGCAGTAAAAACTGCTAAAAAGTATTCATCTGTGGAAGGTTGTACGAAAATTGCACTCTCAAAATCTAAAGTTGCAGGTTTTTCATTTGATTCAACATCGGCTAAATGCACTTTGTATAGAAAAGTAAAAGGCGTGAAAGAAAAGAAAGGTACTATCTCAGGCACCAAATAGTCTTACATTTTATTTTTAAAGGGAGTTTAAAGCTCCTTTTTTTGTCTTTATTCCTTATTAATTGTAAGATTTGCATCTTCTAATTAGGTATGAGATGTGAATAATATTAAAAAATCAAATATTCTTGTTTGCATAACAGGCAGCATTGCTGCATATAAATCTGTTGATTTAGTTAGATTATTTAAAAAAAATGGTCATGAGGTTCAAGTTGTGATGACTGAATCTGCAAGAGAATTTATAACGCCGCTGACGCTTCAAGCAATAAGTGGACACAAAGTTCATCAAAGCTTACTTGACATTGATGCAGAACTTGCCATGGGCCACATAGAATTGGCTAAATGGGCAGATGTTATTGTTATTGCTCCTTGCAGCGCTGAGACCATTGCTCGACTATCTCTGGGAAGAGCCAATGATTTGCTTGGAGCGATTATTCTTGCATCCAAAGCTAAAAAATTTATTGCTCCCGCAATGAATACAAATATGTGGTCAAACCCAGTAACTAAAAAAAATATTTTTTATCTTTCATCTAATGACATGAATTTAATTGGACCTGCAAAAGGAGATCAGGCTTGTGGTGATGTTGGGTATGGAAGAATGTCAGAGCCGGAAGAGATATATGAATCTGTTCAGGTCACCTTAAACCAATCATTGAATGGTAAAAAAATTATTGTTACCGCTGGTCCGACTAGAGAGCAAATAGATCCAGTTCGTTTTATTTCAAACAATAGCTCTGGGAAAATGGGTTTTGCTATGGCAGAGGCTGCTGCAAGTTCTGGCGCAGAAGTATTTCTTATTACTGGACCAGTTTCGTTGACCTGCTCTGATTTAATAAAAAGAATTGATGTTAAGACTGCGAATGATATGTATGAAGAATCATTAAAATTAATGCATTCTGCTGATATTTTTATTGGTTGTGCAGCGGTTGCTGATTTTAAATCAGTTGAAATCAGTCATCAAAAAATTAAAAAATCTTTTGAAAATCATTTTGATATTCGCCTTGAAAAAAACATTGATATTATCTCTTCCCTTGCTGAGCAATTTCCAGCAAAAACTTTTATGGGTTTTTGTGCTGAGACTGAAAGAGTGGAAGAGTATGCCAAGGAAAAACTTATTTCAAAAGGCTTAGATCTCATTGTAGCAAATGATGTTTCAAAATCAGATATTGGTTTTGACTCTGATTTTAATGAGGTTAATGTTTATACCAAAGAAGAAAAAAAATATTTTCAAAAATCTACCAAAAGCCTCTTAGCTATTAAATTAATCAATTTGCTGGGTCCAGATTCTCAATCTATTCACTAAGTTATGTCTTCCCAAAATTCAAAGGCCTTAATAACGATTAACTCTTTGCATAAACTAAAATCTAAAGGTGAAAAGTTCGCATGTCTTACAGCATATGAAGCTACTCTTGGAAAGATTATTAGCCAGTCGGGTGTTGAAGTAATTTTGGTTGGAGATAGCTTGGGCATGGTCATTCAGGGCCATGAGAGCACCTTGCCTGTAACGATGCAAGATTTGATCTATCATCTTCAAAATGTTTCACGAGGAAATATTAATTCTCATTTGATGGCTGATATGCCATTTATGAGCTATGCGACAAAGGAGACTGCTTTATCTAATGCAACCTTATTAATGCAAAATGGTGCTCACTCTGTAAAACTGGAAGGAGGACGCTGGATTTGCGACCTCACAAGCACACTGAGTCAAAGAGGAATTCCAGTTTGTGCTCATATGGGGCTTACTCCTCAATCTATTAATCGTATTGGTGGTTATTTTGTTCAGGGCAGGGATACTGACAAGCAAGATGAGATGATTGCTGAGGCAAAAGATTTAGAGTCTGCTGGAGCTTCTATCCTTCTTTTGGAGTGCGTCCCAGACGATTTAGCGCGAAAGATTACCCAGTCTCTATCAATTCCTGTGATTGGAATAGGGGCAGGACCCTCAACGGATGGGCAAGTTATGGTCATTCATGATTTACTTGGAATCTCATGTTTAGAACAGCCACCTAAGTTTATAAAAAACTTTCTTGCAGAAAATGATTCAGTGCAAAGTGCTATAAGCGCCTATGTTAGGGCCATCAAAGAACAAAAATTTCCTGCAAAGGAACACACCTTTTTTTAAATTTGCAAATTATTAATTCAACAAAGGATTTGGATTATTTTGTTCAAAATAATCACGATATTAATTTTGTCCCAACAATGGGTAACTTGCATGAAGGGCATCTTAGTTTAGTTCATGAAGCCAATGCATTTAGTGGAGTTACTCTGGTTTCAATTTACGTAAATCCACTTCAATTCGGTCCAAATGAGGATTTAGCAATATATCCAAGAACTCTAGATGTTGATCTTGAGAAATTAAAAGCTAACTCATGCGACGCTGTTTTTCATCCTGACACTAATTTCGCCAAGGATACAAAAAAATTACCTGCCAATCCTTTATTAGTAAAAAAGCTATGTGGAATTTCAAGACCTCATTTTTTTGATGGAGTAGTTTCGATATTGAATCACTTTTTTGAATTAATTCATCCAAAAAATACTTTTTTTGGTCTCAAAGATTATCAACAATTCTTAATAGTAAAAGATTTTCTGAATCAGTCTAACCTTGATATCGCCATTCATGGTGTAGACATAGTAAGAGAGCGTGATGGGTTAGCCATGTCGTCGAGAAATAACTTATTGACGCCCAATCAAAGACTAATTGCAAAAAATTTATCACTTATATTAAATGACATTTATGTGAATATAGGAAAGTACTCTTTAAGCAATTTACGAGACCAAAACATCAAAAAGTTAACTAATTTAGGTTTTGATGTAGATTATCTCAGCTTTTGTGATTCTACTTCCCTTGAAGAAATATCAGAAATTAAACCAAATACTCTTGTTGCTATAGCAGCAAAGCTTGAAACTGTAAGGCTTATAGACAATATTCTTATTAAATAAAGTTGGTTTTCTTGGCTTTTTCTTGCATAATTTCGCAACTATGGAAAGAGTGTTATTAAATTCTAAGTTGCATCGTCTGCACGTAACCCAGGTAGAACTGGATTATGAGGGTTCCTGCGCATTAGACACTGACTTTATAAAAGCAGCAAAAATGACTGAATACGAGCGAGTAGAGATTTACAATGTGACAAATGGAGAACGCTTTTCAACCTATCTGATTGCAGCCGAGGCAGGGTCAAAAACTGTTTCTATCAACGGAGCAGCTGCACATAAAGCTAATCCAAATGATATTATTATTATTTGCTCGTACATATCCATGACAGAAGGTGAAATCTCTGATCATTCTCCCACATTAGTTTATTTCAATGAATCTAATAAAATTGTAGATACAAAATCTTCAATTCCGACGCAAAGACTTAGATCGCTTTAATGTTTACCAGCAATGGTATAACTTCATAATCAATGATGAGAAACTTTATTACAACTCGAGACTGGTCCCGATCAGAGCTGCAAGATATTCTAGACTATGCACTAACCCTGAAAGCACAACCTTTTCAACCACTATTGAAAAATAAATCAATTGCAATGTTATTTTTCAATCCCTCTCTTAGAACAAAAACAAGTTTTGAAATAGGCATTAGTGAACTTTCGGGCACAGCTGTAATCTTGCAACCTGGTAAAGATGCATGGTCAATTGAATTTAAAGATAAGCAAGTTATGGATGGTGAACCAGAAGAGCATGTAAAAGAGGTTGCTGAAGTGCTATCTTCATATTGTGATTGCATTGCAATCAGGGCTTTTCCAAAATTCATAGATTGGGAGCTAGATAGAACCGACCACGTAATTAAAAGCTTTGCTAAGTATTCGTCTGTTCCTGTTGTAAACATGGAAACAATTGAACATCCCTGCCAAGAACTTGCACACCTTTTAACTCTGCAAGAACACTTTGGAACTCTTGAAGGCAAAGAGTATCTTTTAACTTGGACCTATCATCCAAAACCACTGAATACAGCCGTTGCAAATTCCAGTCTTTTAATTGCAAGTAAATTTGGAATGAATGTAACGCTTTTATGTCCATCTGAAAGCTATCACTTGGATAAAAGATATTTAGATGCAGCTAATGAAAATTGCTCAAATGAGAGTGCATCATTTAACATCAGCTATGATATAGCCGAAGCATATGCTGGCAAACAAATTGTTTATGCTAAAAGTTGGGGATCATTAGAAAATTATGGTGATGCTTCAAAGCAAAGTAAGCAGAACAATCAATACAAAAACTTTATTGTGGATGAGCAGAAAATGGGACTAACCAATAGTGCTGTTTTTAGTCACTGTTTGCCATTGAGAAGAAATGTTAAGGCTACAGATGGCGTGATGGACTCAGATTATTGCTTAGCTGTTGCCGAAGCAGCCAATCGTAAGCATGTCCAAAAATCAATTTTAAGCAAAATTTTATAGGCATTGATCATGAATAAAAGAATAGTTTTAGCATTTTCTGGAGGATTAGATACGAGTTTTTGCATTCCTTATTTGTTGGAACAGGATTACGAAGTACATACTTTATTTGTAAATACAGGCGGCACTCCTAAAAAAGAAGAGCAACAAATTACCAAAAGAGCAATGGAGCTGGGAGCAAAAAAACATATTAATGTAAATGTAGAAAAAAGCCTCTGGACAGAGATTCTTGCACCATTAATTCAATCTGGTAATTTGTATCAGAATAAATATCCTGCATTATGCTCCGATCGATATCTGATTGTAAAAGAGTCAATTAAATTATGTAGAAAACTTAAAACTAAATATATTGCTCATGGTTGCACAGGAATGGGCAACGACCAGATTAGATTTGATTTATCAATACGAGCACTTGGCAATTTTAATATTATTACCCCAATAAGAGAGATCCAAAATATTACAAAGAATGTAAGGGAGTATGAAGAGGACTATCTTAAGGCCAAAGGATATAAGGTTTCTTCCCTACATAAAAAATATAGCATTAATGAAAATCTTATGGGTGCAACAATTTCTGGTTCAGAAATAGATACATGGAATGAGCCTTCGCCGGACAGTTTTGTTTTGTGCAAACAGCCACATCAATATCCAAAGAAAGCCAAATCTTTAAAGATTAAATTTTCTAAAGGAAAAGTTATATCGTTAAACGATAAAAAAATTGTTGGACCTGAGTTACTAAGAAATTTAAATTCTATTGGGGGTTCATATGGTATTGGCAGAACTGTATTTGCTAGCGATACCATCATAGGTTTAAAAGGTAGGTTTGTTTTTGAGGCGCCAGGTATTACGATTCTTATGTGCGCACATAGAGCATTGGAAGAGTCTATCCTTACCGATAAGCAAAATAATGTGAAAACTAAAATTGGTAAAGAGTGGGTAGATTTGGTCTATAAAGGTTTTTATTTTGAGCCATTGCGGGAAAACTTAGAAGCATTTCTTCTGGATTCTCAAAAAAATGTTACTGGTGAAGTAATGGTAAATCTTAGCCCTGGTAAAGCTGAGGCAGTTTCTGTGAAGTCAAAAAATATTTTAATCAGTGCTGAGGGAACATATGCTCAATCGGCAACTTGGTCAGAATCTGAATCAAAGGGGTTCATTAAATTAATTGGTCAAAGTACTTCGACTTGGTCAAATATTCATAATAAACAATGAGCATTGAGCTAGAGTTATGTTTAAAGCATTTAAAGGCTTTGGTAGCATGCGATACCTCGAATCCACCAAAAAATATTCAACAATCCGGGTTGCTCGATTACTTGCATTCTTTGAGTTTCATTGAGCCTCAAGTAACTGATCTTGGTGAAGGCTCATACAATGTACTTCTCACAAAAGGATCTCCAAAATATTTATTCAATGTTCATCTTGATACTGTGCCTGCAGGAGAAGGCTGGAATTTTGATCCACATAATTTAACCATACAAGAAAATAAAGCCTTTGGATTGGGGGCATGCGACATCAAAGGAGCCGCAGCTTGCATGCTGGCTCTTATTGAATGCAATGCTTTAAATGAATATGCGATATTACTTTCTACCGATGAAGAGGCTGGTCAGAGTATTTGCGTTAAAAAATTTATTGAAACCAAACCAAATTTTAAAGCAGTTATTGTTGCAGAACCCACTCAAAACAAAGCAGTTACCTGCCATCGAGGCATCTTCACAGGCACTCAAGAGTTTTTTGGAAAAGCTGGACATAGCTCAGATAAGCGAGCCTTAAATGATAATGCCATTCATAAAATGACTGCTTGGGCTCAACAGGCTTTAAAAGTTGCAGAGTCCTATAATAATGAGTCGATTGGACCCTTGGAAGGAATTGCCTTTAATTTAGGTTTGATTGAAGGTGGCATTAAGCCTAATATCATTGCAGATAATGCTTCGGTTAAGTTTGGTTTTAGGCCTCTGCCTGGACAATCAGTAGAAAATTTATTATCCGAGCTTGGAATAGAGTCCTCTGGTGACG